>NZ_JBPQTS010000128.1:0-22042 GCF_051386455.1 Streptomyces sp. URMC 124 | reverse complement strand
ACGACGAGGGCCGTCCGGACTTCTCGCCCTACGCCCGTGCGGCCGCCGCGTCGCCGCCCCCACCCGTCCGGTCATCCGGCGCGTGAACACCGCACGACACTCGCCCAACACCGACCTGACTTCCGCACCTGCCGTCCCGTTTGGCAGGCTGATCTCCGCAACAGGGGGATTGCAGGGAGGGAAGAACCACCATGCACACGACTCAGGACCGACCGCCCGCCGACGATCACGGCACGGCGGCCTCGGGCGATCCCCGGCTCACCTGGAGCACCGAGGACGCCGACCGGCCCCCCGCCCTGCTGCACCGCCGCGACGGCATACTGCCGGCCGTGGCCGCCGCCCTCTCCGTCCGCGGGGAGACGCTGACCTGCACCGGAGGCAAGGCGGAGGTGCCCCCGGCGCTGCACCCGCTGGTCCAGGACTTCCTCGACACCCTCACCAGCGAGCGGCGCGAGCGCTTCACCGGCCGCTGCCCCGAGGCGCTCCTGCTGACCCGCTTCCTCGGCGCCTTCGAGGGGGCGCGCAGCAAACGCGCCGCCCGCAAACCGCTGACCCACGGCGAGGCCCGGCGCGCCCTCAAGAACGCCAAGCTCACCGCCCGGCACATCCGCGAGGACGGCGACCCGCGGCACGGCGCGTACGCCCCGCCCTGCCGCTCCTGTACGGCGCTGCTGAGCCACTTCGGCGTGCGCAGCGTCGACCCGTCCGCCCCCGCGAAGGCCTCCCCCGCCAAGGCCGTCATCTCCAAGGCCGCGACGAAGGCCGCCATCACCAAGGACAGGGGCTGACCGACATGCGCGCCTTCGACCGGACCGCGGCCACCCGCTTCCCCGCCGCCGTGGACGCCGCCCTGCGCGAGGCCGGCTGGCAGCCCGGCCGCTGGGACATCAAAGCCGCCGAGAACTGGGCCGACGCCCTGCGCGCCCACACCTCCCCGGCCGGGCACCGGCACACCGTCTTCCCGGCCGCGGTCGAGGCCTGGGCGGAGTTCGGGGGCCTGCACATCGCCGGGACGGGGACGGGGCGGCACATCGCGCCCACGCCCTTCCACATCGACCCGCTGCACGGGCTCCACCTCGCGCGCACCGTCGCCGACCTGGGGCGCGCGCTGGGGGCCGAAGTGTGCCCGCTCGGGCAGGAGGCGGACGGGCAGGCGCTGCTCGCCATCGACGCCCACGGCCGCGTCTACAGCCTCGACCACACCGGCGACTGGTACCTGGGCTCGGACATCGACCACGCCATCGCCGCGCTCGTCAACGGGACCCGGCCCTCGCGGCTGTCGGCGGGTATGGGCCGCCGCTGACGTACCCCCCGGGCCGGAGCCGGGCGCGGTGCCCTGACCGGAGCAGCGCGAACCGGCCAAAAGCCGACCGGGAACCAGCCTGGTTCGGGGCCGGGCCCACGAGCCCCGGGCCCTCTCCCGCCGGCCCCACGAGCCCCGCTCTTCCGCAGGACCCACGGCTTCGCCCTCCGCCCGGGCCTACGAGCCCGCGCCCTCCGCGAGCGCCGGGATCACCGCCGACACCCGGAAGCCGCCCGCGTCCGTGGCACCCGACACGAAGACCCCGCCCAGCGCCGAGACGCGCTCGCGCATCCCCACCAGGCCGTTGCCGCCGCTCGGCAGGCCCGGTGCGGCGGCGCCGCCCTCGGACGGCCCGTTCTCCACCTGTAGCGCGACCTCATCCCCGCGGTGCGCCACGCGCACGACGGCCTTCGCCCCGGGGGCGTGCTTGTGGACGTTGGTCAGCGCTTCCTGCACCACGCGGTACGCCGTGCTCTCCACCCGTGCGCCGTACGCGCGCTCCACTCCCTCCACGGACAGCTCCACGGCCATGCCGGCCGCCCGCGACTGGCCCACGAGGTCTTCCAGGCCGTCCAGACACGGACCGTCACCCGACGGAGACGGCTCGCTCACCGCGGCGGCCGTTCCCGCCCCGCCGCCGGCGCCCACGCCCGCGGACACCCGGGCCGAGGCCGCCGCCGCGACCTCCGCCAGACGGCGCGAATCGGCCGCGGAGGACGCCTCCGTCACCATGCCCTCGGAGGAGGTCCGCAGCACCCCGAGCATCTCCCGCAGCTCCGTCAGCGCCTGCCGGCCCATGTCGCCCACCAGGCCCGCGTTCCGCGACGCCTTCTCGGGGTCCTTCAGGGCCACCGCCTGCAGCGCGGCCGCGTGGACGACCATCAGCGACACCCGGTGCGCCACCACGTCGTGCATCTCGCGCGCGATCCGCGTGCGCTCCTCGTTGCGCGCCCACACCGCGCGCTCCTCGGCCCGCTCCGCGAGCAGCGACAGCTCGCGCTCCAGGCCGTCCGCCCGCTCCCGCAGGCTCTCGACGAGCCGCCGCCGCGCCCCCACGTAAAGGCCCATGAGCACCGGCGGCGCCGTGAGCCCCAGCGCGACCAGCGCCGAGAAGAACAGCATCATCCAGGGGCCCGGCTGGTACCCCTCACCGGCGGCTATGTCGCGGTGGAACTTCAGGAACGTCACCAGGAACGTCCCCGCCACCGACACTCCGGCCAGGACGACGGTCAGCCGGCGCGGCACGTCCGAGGCGGCCAGCGTGTACAGGCCGACGATGCCGAGCAGGAAGCCCAGCTCGGCCGGGGTGATCGCGATGCCGAGCAGCACCACGGCCACCGGCCACCGGCGCCGGAACAGCAGGGTGCCGCCGACGAGCGCACCCACCACGACGGCGAGCGCCACCGGGCCCCCGTGCTCGTCCGCGAACCCCGCGCCCTCCGCCGCGCACTCCAGGGCGGACACCAGTGCCAGCACGACGTCGAACACCATGCTGCGGCGCCGCGCCCACCACCAAGGCCCGTCCGGCGCGCCGCGCACGCCCGCCTCCGCGTTTGCCCCCGTTGTGGTCATACCACCCAGCCTACGGAAGCCCGCCACCGCATTTCCCGCTCGTTTCCGCCCCCGGCGCCCGGCGGCCGGGCACGGCACCGTCGCGTCGACGGGTGCCCGTACGGCATAGTGTTGGCTGCAAGCGCGTCCGATCAAGTGAATCGGGCATCACGGGCGAACCATCCCGGGTCGTCTAATGGCAGGACAAATGATTTTGGTTCATTGAATGAGGGTTCGATTCCTTCCCCGGGAGCTTGACGTGGAGACACCTCCGTGGCCGCTTGGGCCCATGGGGGAGGGTCCTGACCGCCGAGGTCGGGACCCGCGCGCGTTTCAGCAGTAAAACGCACCGGTATCCTTCGGATGTCCACCACCCGAAGCCGAAGGGCACACCCGTGAGCGCCAACCGCCCGGCAGCCGTCGTCGTTCTCGCAGCGGGTGAGGGCACCCGCATGAAGTCGGCGACCCCCAAGGTCCTGCACGCCATCTGCGGACGTTCCCTCGTCGGCCACGTCGTCGCCGCCTCCCGCGAGCTGGACCCCGAGCACCTCGTCGTGATCGTCGGGCACGCACGCGAGCAGGTCTCCGCGCACCTCGCGCAGGTCGACCCCGAGGTCCGCACCGCCGTGCAGTACGAGCAGAACGGCACCGGCCACGCCGTGCGCATGGGCCTCGAGGAGCTGTCGAACAGCGGCATCGCCCTCGACGGGACCGTGGTCGTCGTCTGCGGCGACACCCCGCTGCTGACCGGCGCCACGCTCAAGACCCTCAGCGACACCCACGCGGCCGACGGCAACGCCGTCACCGTCCTGTCCGCCGAGGTCCCCGACTCCACCGGCTACGGGCGCATCGTGCGCGACGACAGCGGTGCCGTCACGGCGATCGTCGAGCACAAGGACGCCACGGACGCCCAGCGCGCGATCCGCGAGATCAACTCCGGGGTGTTCGCGTTCGACGCCCAGCTGCTGACGGACGCGCTCGGCAAGGTGCGCACGGACAACAGCCAGGGCGAGGAGTACCTGACCGACGTCCTGGGCATCCTGCGCGAGGCCGGGCACCGCGTCGGCGCCGCGGTCGCGGGCGACCACCGGGAGATCCTGGGGATCAACAACCGCGTCCAGCTCGCCGAGGCCCGCAAGCTGCTCAACGAGCGGCTGCTGCACGCGGCGATGATGAGCGGCGTGACGGTCGTGGACCCGGCGTCGACCTGGGTCGACGTCACCGTCACCTTCGAGCCGGACGTCCTCGTCCACCCCGGCACCCAGCTGACCGGCGCCACCAGCCTGGCCACCGGCAGCGAGGTCGGGCCGAACACCCGCCTGACGGACACCGCCGTCGGTGCCGGCGCCCGCGTCGACAACACCGTGGCGGACTCGGCGCTGATCGGCGCGGGCGCGACCGTCGGCCCGTTCGCCTACCTGCGCCCGGGGACGAAGCTCGGCGCGAAGTCGAAGGCCGGCGCGTACGTCGAGATGAAGAACGCCGAGATCGGCGAGGGCACCAAGGTGCCGCACCTGTCGTACGTCGGTGACGCGACGATCGGCGAGTACTCCAACATCGGCGCGGCGAGCGTCTTCGTGAACTACGACGGTGTGAGCAAGCACCACACGACGATCGGCTCGCACTGCCGCACCGGATCGGACAACATGTTTGTGGCTCCGGTCACGATCGGGGACGGCGCGTACACCGCCGCCGGCTCGGTCATCACCAAGGATGTGCCCCCGGGTTCGCTGGCCGTCGCACGTGGACAGCAGCGGAATATCGAGGGCTGGGTGGCACGTAAGCGCCCGGGAAGCGCAGCCGCACAGGCCGCTTCCACCGCTCGCCGGGAGACCGACGGCGAGCAGTGACCGTGACACGGGTGCGCCGTGCGGGGCGTACCGTGATAAGCGCACACAAAGCGACATCCAAGGAGACTGTGCTGTGACCGGGATCAAGACGACCGGCGAGAAGAAGCTGATGCTCTTCTCCGGCCGCGCCCACCCCGAGCTTGCCGAGGAGGTCGCGCACCAGCTGGGCGTCGGCCTGGTCCCGACCAAGGCATTCGACTTCGCCAACGGCGAGATCTACGTCCGCTTCCAGGAGTCGGCGCGTGGCGCGGACTGCTTCCTGATGCAGAGCCACACGGCTCCCATCAACAAGTGGGTCATGGAGCAGCTGATCATGATCGACGCGCTCAAGCGCGCGTCGGCCCGCTCCATCACCGTGGTCGTGCCGTTCTACGGCTACGCCCGCCAGGACAAGAAGCACCGCGGCCGTGAGCCGATCTCGGCCCGTCTGATCGCCGATCTGTTCAAGACGGCGGGCGCGGACCGGATCCTCACGGTCGACCTGCACACGGACCAGATCCAGGGCTTCTTCGACGGCCCGGTCGACCACCTCTTCGCGCTGCCGATCCTCGCCGACTACGTGGGCGCCAAGGTCGACCGCTCGAAGCTGACGGTCGTCTCCCCGGACGCCGGCCGCGTGCGCGTCGCCGACCGCTGGTGCGACCGCCTCGGCGCCCCGCTGGCCATCGTCCACAAGCGCCGTGACAAGGATGTCGCCAACCAGGTGACGGTGCACGAGGTCGTCGGTGACGTCAAGGGCCGCGTCTGTGTCCTGGTCGACGACATGATCGACACCGGTGGCACGATCTGCGCCGCCGCGGACGCCCTGTTCGCCAACGGTGCGGAGGACGTCATCGTGACGGCCACGCACGGTGTGCTCTCCGGCCCGGCCGCGGACCGCCTGAAGAACTCCAAGGTGAGCGAGTTCGTCTTCACCAACACCCTGCCGACCCCGGGTGAGCTGGAGCTCGACAAGATCACCGTGCTGTCGATCGCCCCGACGATCGCGCGCGCCGTGCGCGAGGTGTTCGAGGACGGCTCGGTCACGAGCCTCTTCGAGGAGCAGTAAGCCCCTCCGCGTCCCCTCCGGGCGCAAAAACGATCACTCTCTGATCGATTTCTTGGTGGCCTCCCCCGCCGGGTACACTCCACGAGTTGCTCGGCGAGGGAGGCCGCACTCATGTGCGGCGGTCCGTTATCGACGCGCTCTTCGTAGCAGGTCCGTATGAGGCCGGGTAACGGTCCACCGATCTCCCCCACTGCCTTGAAAGCGTGGGGGGACCCCCAGCCCACGAGGAGTGCACCATGGCTGAGATCAAGATCCCCGCGCAGGTCCGTGCCGAGTTCGGCAAGGGCGCCGCCCGCCGCATCCGCCGCGCCAACCAGGTCCCCGCCGTCATCTACGGCCACGGCGGCGAGCCGGTCCACGTCACCCTGCCGGGCCACGACCTGATGATGGCTCTGAAGACCCCGAACGTCCTGCTCTCCCTGGACATCGAGGGCCGCGACGAGCTCGTCATCCCCAAGGCCGTCCAGCGTGACGCCCTCAAGGGCTTCCTCGAGCACGTCGACCTGCTGGTCGTCAAGCGCGGCGAGACCGTCACCGTCGAGATCCCGGTCCAGACCGAGGGCGACCTGGCCCCCGGCGGCAACCTGCTCGAGCACACCCTGACCGCTCTGCCGGTCGAGGCCGAGGCCACCCACATCCCCGAGGCCGTCACCGTCTCCATCGCGGGCCTCGAGGCCGGCGCCTCGGTCCTGGCCAAGGACGTCGTCCTGCCGGCCGGTGTCGCCCTGGCCGTCGACGCCGACGCCGTCGTCCTGCACGTCGTCGCCGGTTCGACCGAGGCCCCGGCCGAGGCCGAGGGCACCGAGGCCTGATCCTCGCCCCTCCCGGCTTTTCTTTTCGACCGCCGTCCCGCTCCACCGGAGTGGGGCGGCGGTCGGCTTTGAGCGGTTGGCTATGAAGGAGACATGCAGATGACGGACGACTCCAGCCCCTGGCTGATCGTGGGCCTGGGCAACCCCGGGCCGGAGTACGCGGGCAACCGCCACAACGTGGGGTTCATGGTCGCGGACCTGCTCGCGGAGCGCATGGGCGCGAAGTTCAAGGCGCACAAGTCGCGGGCGCAGGTGGTCGAGGGCCGGCTCGGCGCGCCCGGGCCCTCCAGCCGCCGGGTCGTGGTCGCCAAGCCCATGTCGTTCATGAATCTGTCCGGCGGGCCGACGGCCGCGCTGCGCGACTTCTACAAGGTGCCCGCCGAGCGGGTGATCGCCGTCCACGACGAGCTCGACATCGACTACGGGACGCTGCGGCTGAAGCTCGGCGGCGGCGACAACGGCCACAACGGCCTGAAGTCGATCACGAAGGCCCTGGGCCCGGACTACTGCCGGGTGCGCTTCGGCATCGGGCGGCCGCCGGGCCGGATGCAGGTCGCGGACTTCGTGCTCAAGGACTTCTCCTCCACCGAGCGCAAGGAGCTCGACTACCAGGTGGACCGGGCCGCGGACGCCGTGGAGGCGCTGATCGTGGACGGCCTGGAGCGGGCGCAGAACACGTACAACGTGTGAGGCGGGCGGGGAGCTCCCCCGCCCCGGCTCGACGGCGCGTCGAGTCCTCCTCCACGACGGCTCGTGAGAATGCCCGCCATGAGGATTCTTTTCGTAGCCGGAGGCGCGCCGGATGCGGTTCTTCCGCTCGTTGCCGCGGCGCGAGCCGCCCTCGGGGCCGGGCACGAAGTCGTCCTCGCCGGGCCCGCGGACCCGGGCGGGGCGGTGGAGGCCGGCGCGCGGGCCGGGGTGCCCACGGCGGTCGTGACGGCGCGGACGACGGGCGAGGCGTTCGTGGACACCGGGGGCAGTCCCTTCCCCGTTCCGGAGGACCCGCACGAGCGCCTCGTGCTGCGGGGCCGCTGCCTGGGGCGGTTCGCCGCGTGGTGCCTGGAGGGCCTGCCGGGGCTCGCGGACCGGTGGCGGCCCGACGTGGTGGCCCGGGTGCCCTCCTCCTTCGCCGGCCCGCTCGTCGCGGCGCACGCGAAGGTGCCCTGCGCGGAGCTCACCGCCGGTCCGGGCGAGCCGCTGACCGTCGCCCTCGCGGCCGCCGCCGAGCTGGCGCCGCAGCTGGAGGAGCTGGGCCTGCGCGCCCTGCCGCGCCCCGTTCTGAGCGCGGACACACCGGAGGTGTTCGTCGCGGCCCTCGCCCGCCTGAGCTGAGGCCGGCTTCCGCAACGGCACGGTCGAGGCGTCGTCGAGCGCGGTTCGACGCCCGCGCCCGACAGTCGGGGCATGAAGATTCTGTTTGTGGGCGGCAACGGGGCAGGGACGCTCTTCCCGCTCGTCCCGCTCGCGCAGGCGACCCGCAACGCCGGACACGAGGTGCTCGTGTCCGGCTGCGAGGCGGTCGTCCCGATGATCCTGGACGCGGGCCTGCCCGCCGTGGCGGTGACGCGGAAGACCGTCACGGACTGCCGCACCGCACCGCTGGGCAACGCGGCCCCGGTCTCCGAGGCGGGCCTGGACTCCTTCATCGCCATCGGGCGGATGTTCGGCGGCTTCGCGGCGAGCTGCCTGGGCAAGCTGCTGGAGCTGGCGGACGCCTGGCGCCCGGACCTGGTGGTGGGCGGTGTGCTGGCCTACGCGGCGCCGCTGGTGGCCCGTCACGCGCGCGTGCCCTACGTCCGCTTCGGCATCGACATGGGCGAGCCGCTCGTCACGAGCCTGTCGGCGGCGATCGAACTGGCGCCGCAGCTGGAGCGCTACGGCTTGGAGGCCCTGCCGGAGCCGGACCTGGCGCTGTCCGCGTGCCCGCCGGGCATCAGGCCCGTGCACGCGCCGCCGTCGCTGCCGGTGCGCCACGTCCCGTACACCTCCCAGCGGCCCGTCGAGCCCTGGATGCACCGGCGGGGCGAGCGGCCGCGCGTGCTGGTGAGCGCGGGCAGCCGGGTGACGCCCGACCACGACTTCGACGTGCTGCAGGGCCTGGTGCGCAAGGTGGCCGCGCTGGACGTCGACCTGCTGATCGCGGCGCCCGAGGCGGTGGCCGGGATGCTGCGGGCGCTCCCGGGCGGAGTGCTGCCCGAGCGGGCGCACGTGGGCTGGATCCCGCTGGACGTGGCCGTGCCCGGCTGCGACGTGATGGTGCACCACGGCGGCGGCAGCACCACGCTGACGGGTCTGGCGCACGGCGTGCCGCAGATCCTCATCCCGCACATCCCGGGCCTCGACTATCCGGCGCGGATGGCCGGGTGCGGGGCGGCGAAGCTGATCCGCCCCGAGGACGACAGCGCGGAGAACATCGCGGCGGGCATCTGCGAGGTGCTCGGTGATCCGTCGTACCGGCGGGCCGCGGGGCGCCTGCGCGAGGAGGTGCTGGCGATGCCGGCTCCCCCTCAGGTCGTCGGGCGGCTGGAGCGGCTCGCGGCCGGAGAGCGCGACGTGCCCGGCGAGTCGCCGAAGTGCCCTTGACCTCAAGTCGGCTTGGGGTTTCAGGATGAGCGCGGCACCGACGCTTCATCAGCATCGACAGCATCGACCGACGACACAGGTGTGAGGCCATGACGAATACCGCGCAGCCGGCCGCCGCGAGCTCCCGGGGTGAGGAGGGGGAAGGGGACGGCCTGACGCACAAAGCCATCATGACCGTGCTGGTCGGGCTGATGCTGGGGCTCTTCCTGGGCGCGCTCGACCTCATGATCATCGCCTCGGCGATGCGGACGATCGCCGACGAGCTGCACGGCCAGACGATCCAGGCGTGGGCGACCACGGCCTATCTCGTGACGTCGACGATCACGACGCCGCTGCTCGGGAAGTTCTCCGACATCTACGGGCGCAAGCGGATCTACGTGATGTCGATCGTCGTCTTCCTGGCGGGCTCACTGCTGTGCGGCATGGCCCAGTCGATGTACCAGCTGGCGGCCTTCCGGGCGCTGCAGGGCATCGGCGCGGGCGGCGTGATGACCATGGCGTTCGCGATGATGGGCGACATGATGACGCCCGAGCGGCGCAGCCGCTACCAGGGCTATTTCTCGATGGTGTTCGGCCTGGCGGGCGTGACGGGCCCGCTGCTGGGCGGCTTCTTCGCCGGCATGGGGGAGATCGCGGGGATAGCCGGCTGGCGGTGGGTGTTCCTGGTGAACCTGCCGATCGGCGTGGTCGCGCTGATCGTCGTGACGACGAAGTTCACGATGCCGCGGGTCCGCACGGTCCAGAAGGTCGACTACTGGGGCGCGTTCGCGCTGGCGCTGTGCCTGGTGCCGCTGCTGGTGGTCGCGGAGCAGGGCCGCGCGTGGGGCTGGGGTTCGCCGCTGTCGCTGGCGATGTTCGCCCTGGGGCTGATCGGGCTGGTGATGTTCGTACGGGTGGAGTCGCGGATGGGCGACGCGGCGATCATCCCGATGCGGCTGTTCCGCACCCGCACCTTCTCGGTGATCAATTCGGTGAACATCATCGTGGGGCTGGGCGTCTTCGGTTCGCTGATCTTCCTGCCGCTGTACCTGCAGATGGTCAAGGGGCTCTCGCCGACGGCCGCGTCGTTGATGCTGCTGCCGCAGACGGCGGGCACGATCGTCGCCAGCCGCACCCTCGGGCCGGTGATCAACCGCAGCGGGCGGTTCAAGGCGTTCCTGCTGCTGGGCCTGTTCCTGGTGACGGCGGCGCTGTTCATGTTCGGCTTCGTCGGGCCGGACACCCCGGTGTGGGTGCTGGTGCTGATGACGGCCGTGATGGGCCTGGGGATCGGCATCTGCTTCCCCGTGACGCTGATCGCGCTGCAGAACGGCGCCCGCAAGGAGGAGATGGGCGTGGCCAGCGCCGCGTACATGTTCTTCCGCGAGATCGGCGGCACGGCGGGCGTGGCGATCTTCCTGTCGATCATGTTCTCGGTGGTGGGCGGCAAGGTCTCCGACGCCTTCCGCCGGGCGGGCGACGACGCCGGCTTCCGCGCGGCGCAGAGCGATCCGCAGGTGCTCGCCGATCCCGCCAACGCCCAGGTGCTGGAGGCCGCGCAGCACGGCGGCCGGGGCATCGACCTGGACGACTCGTCCTGGCTGGCGAACGCCGACGAGCGGCTGGCCCGCCCGGTGCTGGAGGGTCTGGCCGGGGCGGTGAACACGGTCTACGTCACGGCGGGCTGCGTGATGCTGGTCGCGTTCTTCGCGGCCTTCCTCCTGAAGGAGAAGAAGAAGCAGGCGAAGGACGAGGAGGGGGCCGGCCGTGTATGAGAACGACAGCGCCGCGGAGATGTACGACCTGCTGTACGAGGACAAGAAGGACTACCGGTCGGAGGCCGGCCAGGTGGCCCGGCTGATCCGGGCGCACCGCCCGGAGGCCGCCTCGCTCCTGGACGTGGCCTGCGGCACGGGCATCCACCTGCAGGCGTTCGCGGAGCTGTTCGCGCACGTGGAGGGCGTGGACCTGGCGGAGCCGATGCTGGCTATGGCGGCGCGCCGCCTGCCGGGCGTTCCGCTGCACGCCGGGGACATGCGGTCGTTCCGGCCGGAGCGCCGCTTCGATGCCGCCGTCTGCATGTTCAGCTCGATCGCGTACATGCGCTCGGCCGCGGATCTCGGCCGGGCCGTCGCGACCCTGGCGGGCGCGGTGGTGCCCGGCGGGGTCGTCCTGGTCGAGCCGTGGTGGTTCCCGGAGGCGTTCCTGGAGGGTTACGTGGCCGGCCACGCACTCACGCGGGACGGCCGCACCATCACCCGCGTCTCGCACTCCACCCGGCAGGGCGACATGGTGCGCATGGAGCTCCACTACGTGCTGGCGGACGCGGGCGGTGTGGAGCACCGCAGCGAGGTCGACATGCTGACGCTGTTCACCCGCGAGCAGTACGAGGAGGCCTTCGCCCGGGCCGGGGTGAGGGCGGAGTACGTGGCGTCCGAGGGGACGGGGCCGGGCTTCTTCGTGGGCGTGCGCGGCTGAGCCGCCCACCGGCCCGCACGGCGGCGGGGGGCCCCTTCCGGCATGAAGGGGCGCCCCGCTCCGCTGTGGTCCTGCCGGCGGTCAGCCGGTGTTGCGCAGGCCCGCGGCCACGCCGTTGACGGTGAGCAGGAGCGCGCGCGCCAGCAGCGGGTCGGCGGGCTCCCCGCGCTCGGCGGCCTGCCGCTGGCGGTGCAGCAGGGTCACCTGGAGGTAGGAGATCGGGTCCAGGTAGGCGTCGCGGATGTGGAAGGTCTGGCGCAGGACGGGGCTCGCGTCGAGCAGCTCGGCCTCGCCGGTGATGCGCAGGACCTCCTGGACGGTGAGCTCGTGCTCGGCCTTGATGGTGTCGAAGACGTGCTTGAGCTCGTCGGGCACGAGGGTGTCGACGTAGTGCCGGGCGATGCGCAGGTCGGTCTTGGCGAGCGTCATCTCGACGTTGGACAGGAAGTTCTGGAAGAAGTGCCAGTGCTCGTGCATCTCGTCCAGGACGGTGTCCAGGCCGGCCTCGCGGGCGGCCTTGAGGCCGGAGCCGACGCCGAACCAGCCGGGCACGATCTGCCGGGACTGGGTCCAGCCGAAGACCCACGGGATGGCCCGCAGGCCGTCCAGGCCGGCGCCGGAGTCGGGGCGGCGCGAGGGGCGCGAGCCGAGGTGGAGCTCGGCGAGCTGGTCGACCGGGGTGGAGGCGAAGAAGTACGCCGGCAGGTCCGGGTCCTCCACGAGGCGGCGGTAGGCGGCGTGGGCGGCGTCGGAGACGGTGTCCATGGCCGCGTCCCAGCGGGCGAGGGCCTCGTCGGACTGGCGGGGCGCGGTGTGCAGGGCGGAGGCCTGCAGGGTCGCGGCGACCGTCAGCTCCAGGTTCTCCCGGGCGAGGGCCGGCAGGAGGTACTTGTCGGAGATGACCTCGCCCTGCTCGGTCACCTTGATCTCGCCCTCCAGGGTGCCCCAGGGCTGGGCGAGGATCGCGTCGTGGGTGGGGCCGCCGCCGCGGCCGACGGTGCCGCCGCGGCCGTGGAAGAGGCGCAGGCGGACGCCGTAGCGGTGGGCGACGTCGCGCAGGCGGCGCTGGGCGCGGTGGATCTCCCACTGGGAGGTGGTGATGCCGCCGAACTTGGAGGAGTCGGAGTAGCCGAGCATGACCTCCTGGACGTCCCCGCGGAGGGCGACCAGGCGCCGGTAGGAGGGGTCGGCGAGCATCTCGTCGAGGATGCGGTCGGCTTCCTTGAGCTCGTCCGTGGTCTCCAGGAGCGGCACGATGCCGATCTTCGCCCAGCCGGCGTGCAGATCGATCAGGCCGGCCTCGCGGGCGAGGACGGCGGCGGCGAAGACGTCGTCGGCGCCCTGGCACATGGAGATGATGTACGACTCGACGACCTCGGGGCCGAACTTCTCCAGCGCCTCGCTGATCGTGCCGAAGACGCCGAGGGTCTTGGCGCCGGCCGCGTCGAGGGGCGCGGGGCTGGGGGCCAGCGGGCGGCGCGAGCGCAGCTCCTTGGCGAGGAGCTTGCGGCGGTAGTCGCGGGGCATGTCCGCGTAGCGCCAGGACTCCTCGCCCAGGCGGTCGAAGAGCTGGCCGAGGGCGTGGTGGTGGGCGTCGGCGTGCTCGCGGACGTCCATGGTGGCCAGGTGCAGGCCGAAGGCGGCCAGGGTGCGCAGGGCGCGCTCCAGGCGGCCGTCGGCGATCAGGCGGCCGCGGTGGGCGCGCAGCGAGTCCTGGATGACCTGCAGGTCGGCGAGGAGCTCGGTGGTGCCGAGGTAGTCGCGGCCCTCCTCGTGCGGGGTGTTGCGGGCCAGGCGCTCGCGGGTGTTGACGAGCTTCTGGCGGATGCACGTCGCCTTGAGGCGGTAGGGCTCCTCCGCGTTGAGGCGCTTGTAGCGGGGGCTGATCTCCGGCAGCAGCTCCAGGTCGCGCTGGAGGGAGGCCAGGAGCTCCTCGGTGGCGCCGCTGTTGCGGATGGAGTTCGACAGGGCGCCGCGCAGGACGTCGACGAGCTCCAGGGCGTCGGTGATGCCGTGCTCGTGCTGCAGGATCAGCACGTCCCAGGTGACCTGGGGGGTGACGTTGGGGTTGCCGTCGCGGTCGCCGCCGATCCAGGTGCCGAAGGTCAGCGGGCGGGTGGTGGGCGGCAGGGCGACGCCGACGCGCTCCAGCTCGGCGGCCAGGTCCTCCAGGACGTCGCCGACGGCATCCGCGTGCAGCTCGTCCAGGTAGTAGATCGCGTTGCGGGCCTCGTCCGTGGGCTCGGGGCGGGCCACGCGCAGCTCGTCGGTCTGCCAGAGCAGGTCGATGTTCTCGGCCAGGCGCAGGTCGGTGCGGCGCCGGTCGCCGGTGGCGCCCGCGGTCCGGGCGTCCAGGGTGTCGAGGAGCTCGGCGATGCGGCGGAGCTTGTTGAGGACGCTGCGGCGGGCGGCCTCGGTGGGGTGGGCCGTGAAGACGGGCCGCACGCCCAGGTGCTCGACGGCCTCCCGGACGTGCTCGGCCTCGGCCTCCTTCAGCTGGTCCGCGGTGCGGGCGAGGATCGAGCCCTCGGCGGCCCGCTTGGCGGCCAGCTCGCGCCCGCGGTGCACCTGCTCGGTGACGTTCGCCAGGTGGAAGTAGGTCGAGAAGGCCCGGACGAGCTTGGCCGCGGTCTCCAGGTCGGTGGCGCCGAGCAGCTCGGCGGCGGCCTCCCCGTCGCTGCGGGTCAGGGCGCGGACCCGCTCCACCAGGGCGAGGAGCTCCTCGCCCTCCTGACGGACCAGGGTCTCGCCGAGGAGATCACCGAGTCGGCGGATGTCGGCGCGCAGGGCGGCGTTGGTGTTGTCGGCACTGCTCACAGGTGCTGCTCCTTGCAGAGTTTCCGGCACGTCTGGAGGGTTTGCGGACCGCGCTGTCCGACGCCCACCAGCATAGGTCGCCCTCCGACGCGCGGTTGTCCACAGCCCTCTTGCTCCGCGCCCCCGCCCTGCCATACTTACGAAGCCGTAGGTTACGGAACCGTAGCCATGCCCCGACCCCCATGAGGGAACCCATGACTGCAAGCCCCGACGTGATCGAAGACGCGCCGAAGGCCCAGGAAGCCCCGCTCCCCTCCGCCACGCTCGGCGGCGACAGCAAGCGTTCGGTCGAGCAGATCGCCCTGCTGCTGTTCATCACCGTGCCCTTCATCGCCCTCGTCGCGGCGGTCCCGCTGGCCTGGGGCTGGGGCGTGAGCTGGCTCGACCTGGGCCTGATGGTCGCGATGTACTTCATCGGCTGCCACGGCATCACCATCGGCTTCCACCGCTATTTCACGCACGGCTCCTTCAAGGCCAAGCGGCCGCTGCGGATCGCCCTGGCGATCATGGGGTCGATGGCGGTGGAGGGCCCGCTCGTCCGCTGGGTCGCCGATCACCGCAGACACCACCGGTTCTCCGACGCCGAGGGCGACCCGCACTCCCCGTGGCGCTTCGGCGAGACGGTGCCGGCGCTGATGAAGGGCCTCTGGTGGGCCCACGTCGGCTGGATGTTCGACGAGGAGCAGACGCCCCAGCACAAGTACGCCCCCGACCTGATCAAGGATCCGGACATCCGGGCGGTCTCCCGCCAGTTCGTGCTGTGGACCTCGGTGTCCCTGCTGATCCCGCCGTTCGTCGGCGGCCTGGCCACCTGGTCCTGGCAGGGCGCGGTGACGGCCTTCTTCTGGGGTTCGCTGGTACGGGTGGCGCTGCTGCACCATGTGACGTGGTCCATCAACTCCATCTGCCACGCCGTGGGCAAGCGGCCGTTCAAATCGCGCGACCGCTCGGGCAACGTGTGGTGGCTGGCGATCCTCTCCTGTGGTGAGTCCTGGCACAACCTGCACCACGCGGACCCGACCTCCGCCCGGCACGGCGTGCTGAAGGGGCAGCTGGACTCCAGCGCCCGCCTCATCCGCTGGTTCGAGCAGGCAGGCTGGGCGTATGACGTGCGGTGGCCGAAGGCGGACCGCTTGGACTCCCGGCGGAAGGAGAGTGCCGCCAAGGCGGCATGATTGACAGCGTGGCGATCGACAGCAATACCACCAGTAACAAGGACCGGGCCCAGGCTGCGGGGCCCCGGCGCACCCGGCGGGTGCGGATGACGGGCGCGGAGCGCCGGGAGCAGCTGCTGGACATCGGTCGCACACTCTTCGCCGAGCGGGGCTTCGAGGGCACGTCCGTGGAGGAGATCGCCGCGAAGGCCGGGGTCTCCAAGCCCGTCGTCTACGAGCACTTCGGCGGCAAGGAAGGGCTCTACGCAGTCGTCGTCGACCGCGAGATGCGGCAGCTGCTCGACATGGTCACCGGTGCCCTCACCGCGGGCCACCCGCGCGAGCTCCTGGAGCAGGCGGCCTTCGCCCTCCTGGACTACATCGAGACGTATACGGACGGCTTCCGCATCCTCGTCCGCGACTCGCCGGTGGCCCAGTCCACGGGCACCTTCGCGTCGCTGATCAGCGACATCGCCACCCAGGTCGAGGACATCCTCGGCCTGGAGTTCAAGGCCCGCGGCTTCGACGCGAAGCTCGCCCCCCTCTACGCCCAGGCCCTCGTGGGCATGGTCGCCCTCACGGGCCAGTGGTGGCTGGACGTCCGCAAGCCGAAGAAGGCGGAGGTGGCGGCACACCTGGTCAATCTGGCCTGGCACGGCTTGGACGGCCTGGAGCCGAAGCCGCGCCTGGTCGGTCACCGGCGCGCTTGACGGCGCCGGCACCCCGGCATGCCCCCAAGGGGGCTCCGCCCCCTTGAATCCGCCGCCGCGGCGATCAACCACGACGGTGGAGCCCGGCGGTGCCGTACGGGCTCAGGTAGGCCCGGCATCGCCGGATACGTGCGTGGCGGCTGAGCGCCGTCGCGGCGGGAACGAAGGGGCAGGCCCCTTCGCCGCAGGGGCGCCCGGAGATCAGGCCTGGCCGGCCACGGCGAAGACTCGGCGGAAAGGGAAGAGCGTGCCGTGCGGGCCGTGGGGGTACGCCTCGCGGAGGAGCCGCCCGTAGGCCGTCAAGAAACGGCGCGTCGCCTCCGGGTCGTCCGCCAGGGCCGTCAGGACGGGCCTGAGCGTCGTGCCCTTCGTCCAGTCGAGGACGGCGTCCTCGCCGGGGAGCGTGTGGACGTACGTCGTCTCCCAGGCGTCCACGGTCAGCCCCAGGCCGGCGAGCCGTTCGAGGTACTCGGCGGGGGTGAGCACGCCCCCGGGGCCGTGGAGCCCACCCAGCCGGTCCCGCCAGGCGGCGCTCTCGCAGAGCTCGCGGAGGAGCACGTGGCTCGGGGCGTCGAAGTTGCCCGGCACGGTGAAGGCGAAGATCCCGCCGGGCGCGAGCCCGGCCACCCACGCGGGGAACGCGTCCGCATGCCCCCGCACCCACTGGAACGTGGCGCTGGAGACGATCAGGTCGTAAGCCGACCGCTGCGGCGCCCATTCGTGCAGGTCCGCGTGGACGAAGTCGACACCCGGCACGCGCTCGCGCGCGTCCCGCAGCATCGCTTCGGAGTGGTCCAGCCCCGTGACGCGGGCCGCGGGCCACCGCTCGGCGAGGAGGGCCGTGACGTTGCCCGGGCCGCAGCCGAGGTCCACGATGCGCGCGGGGTCGCGGAGCGGGACGCGGGCGAGGAGGTCGTGGAAGGGCCGGGACCGGGGGCCGGAGTGACGCAGGTACTGCTCCGGGTCCCAGGCAGGCGTGGCAGCGGTCGTCGTCATGCTTCCAGCATCACGCCGCAAGTATCTTGACGTCAAGAGACTTCATGTCGACAGACCCTCTACACTGATCAGCATGGAGGACGAGGTCGATCGGCTGGTTTCAGCATGGCGCCGCGAGCGCCCTGACCTCGACGTGGAGCCACTCGAGGTGCTCAGTCGCGTGAGCAGGCTCGCCCGCCACCTCGACCGCGCCCGTCGTCTGGCCTTCGCCGAGCACGAGCTGGAGCCCTGGGAGTTCGACGTCCTGACGGCGCTGCGCCGCGCGGGCGCCCCGTACCAGCTCTCGCCGGGCCAGCTGCTGACCCAGACGCTGGTGACGTCCGGCACCATGACGAACCGGATCGACCGCCTCGCGAAGAAGGGCCTCGTGCGCCGCGAGCCCGACCCGAGCGACCGCCGGGGCGTGCTCGTGCGCCTGACCGACGAGGGCCGGGACCGCGCCGACGAGGCGCTGGCCGGGCTCCTGGATCAGGAGCGCGCCATCCTCGTCGAGCTGTCCCGCACCCAGCGCCGCGAGCTGGCCGATCTGCTACGCCAGCTGACCGCCCCGTTCGACAACACTCCCGGTTAGGTCCACCGGGCCGACCCCGGCGCGCCGCGCCAGCGCGACCGCCGCGAGCGTGGAGTGCACGCCGAGCTTGCCGAGGACGTTCTGCATGTGGGTGCGGACGGTGTGCGGTGAGAGATAGAGCCGCTCGGCGACGGCCTTGCGGCCGAGCCCGGCCACCATGCAGCGCAGCACCTCGCGCTCGCGCGGCGTGAGGGACTCCACCAGCCGTTCGCTCTCTGTCCGGTGCTTGCGCGCGGCCGTGAGCTCCCGCAGCACGCCCGTGAGCAGGGCGGGCGGCAGGTGCGTCTCGTCGCGCAGGACGCCGCGGATGACGGCCAGCAGCCGCGACAGCGAGCAGTCCTTGGCCACCCAGCCGCCGGCGCCCGCCTGCAGGGCCGCCGCGGCCCGCCGCGGGTCATCGCGCTCGGCGAGCACCACCGTGCGCACCGCGGGGTGCGCGCTGCGGACTCCGGCCACGAGGGAGATCCCGTCGACCGCGCCCTCCCCCGGCCCGCCGCCCTCGTGCAGGGAGCCGTGGGCCGGGCCCCTGAGCTGCCCGGGCACGCCGCCGTCCTGCGCGACCGTGCCGAGGTCGGCGTCGATGAGGAGCACGTCGAACCGGCGCCCCTCCGCTGCGGCCCGCTCCAGCCCGCGCAGCGCCGCCGGCCCGCTGCCGGCCGCGGAGACCTCCACGTCCTGCTCGGCCGCGAGGGCGGCGGCGAGCGACTCGGCGAAGATGCGGTGGTCGTCGACCACCAGTACCCGAATACGTGCCACTGCCACCCCCATATTCCGGGCGGCGACCAGTGCGGGTACGGCGCCCGGTCCGGGGCCGCCACACGCCGCACGGCCGCCGCCGCGCTGATGACTTACACCCCGCCCCGGGCGTCGTACCTGCCTGTCTCGCCCCCTGATCAGCGTCGGCCCCCACCGACGCTGTGCATCAGCGTACGGCGGGGGCCCCACAACGTAAGCCGATTGGCAAAACTGCTCGACCCGCCTGTTTATGGTGAGCTTTCTGTTCAGTATTGAGGCAGTGAACGACGTGGAACGACGCGAAGTTGACCATGCCCGACTGCACGATCGGGGAGTGCCCCGCGGCTCAGCTTCCCGCCCGACCTCGCGACACCCGCCGCGCACCATCTCCCGCCACGACTGCGAAGACCCGCGGCGCCCGGTGCCCGGCCGCCGCGAAGGCGTCCGCGACGGCCCGCCCGACCGCGTCCGCCGCGCCCTCCTCCACGAGCGCCAGCGCCGAGCCGCCGAACCCCGCGCCCGTCATCCGCGCCCCCAGGGCTCCCGCTTCGTTCGCGACCGCGACGGCCAGGTCGAGCTCGGGGCAGGAGACCGCGAAGTCGTCGCGGAGGGAGGCGTGCCCGGCGGTCAGCAGCGGCCCGGCGGCGCGCGGTTCGCCCGCGGCGAGGAGCGCGACGACCCGCCGGACGCGCTCGCCCTCGCTCACCACGTGCCGCACGAGCCGCCGCACGCCCGTGTCGGCGAGCCCGCCCAGCGCCGCGTCCAGATCGGCGTGCGGCACGTCCCGCAGCGCTCGTACGCCCAGCGCCCGGGCCCCCGCCTCGCAGCCCGCGCGCCGCACCGCGTACGCACCGTCGGCCAGCGCGTGCCGGACGCGGGTGTCGACGACGAGCAGCCGCAGCCCGTGCGCGGCCAGGTCGAAGGGCACCTGGCGCAGCGCGAGGTGGCGGGTGTCGAGGTGCAGGGCGTGGCCGGCGGTGCAGCAGGCGGACGCGGCCTGGTCCATGAGCCCGCAGGGGACGCCCACGAAGGTGTTCTCGGCGCGCTGGGCGAGCCGGGCGAGGGCGGGGCGGTCGCAGGCCGCGCCGTGCAGCTCGGTGAGCGCGAGGGCCGTGGCGACCTCCAGGGCGGCGGAGGACGACAGGCCCGCGCCCGCCGGTACGTCGCTCTCGACGTAGACGTCGGCGCCGCCCACGGGCAGGCCCGCCTCGCGCAGCGCCCAGGCGACGCCGGCCGGGTAGGCGGCCCAGCCCCGTACCGCGCCGGGGGCGAGCGCCGCGAGGGGCAGCTCGGCCGTGTCCTGCGGGCCGGCCTCGCGCGAGCGCAGCCGCAGCACGCCGTCCGTACGGGCCGCCGCGGCCACGCGGGTGCAGTGCGGGAGGGCGATCGGCAGGACGTGGCCCTCGTTGACGTCGGTGTACTCGCCGATGAGGTTGACCCGGCCGGGCGCGGCCCAGACGCCCTCGGGGGCGTACCCGTAGGTGCTTTCGAAGCCTTCGGCCGCGTCGTTCACCGCTCGGGCCCGCGGCGCGCGAACTCCCAGGCGTCGGCGACGATCCCGGCCAGGTCCGGGCGGCGCGGGGTCCAGCCGAGGGTCTCGCGGGCGCGCTCGGCGGAGGCCACGAGGACGGCCGGGTCCCCCGCGCGGCGCGCGGCGGCGACCTGCGGGACCGGGTGCCCGGTGACCTTGCGGACGGTTTCGATCACTTCGTGGACGGAGAAGCCGTTGCCGTTGCCCAGGTTGCAGATGAGGTGTTCGCCGTCGCGGGCGGCAAAGAGGGCGCGCAGGTGGGCTTCGGCGAGGTCGGCGACGTGGATGTAGTCGCGGACGCAGGTGCCGTCCGGGGTGGGGTAGTCGTCGCCGTAGACCGCGACGGCCTCGCGCTCGCCGCGGGCCACCTGCAGGACGAGCGGGATGAGGTGCGTCTCGGGGTCGTGCCGCTCGCCGTGGCGCCCGTACGCCCCGGCGACGTTGAAGTAACGCAGGGAGACGGCGGCCAGGCCGTGGGCGGCGCACTCGCCGCCGATCATGTGGTCGACGGCCAGCTTGGTGGCCCCGTAGGGGTTGGTGGGGGCGGTGGGGGCGTCCTCGGTGATGGGGACGGCGTCCGGTTCGCCGTAGGTGGCGGCGGTGGACGAGAAGACCAGGGTGCGCACGCCGGCGTCGCGCATGGCGGCGAGCAGGTCGGCGGTGCCGCCGACGTTGTTGCGCCAGTACGGCTCGGGGTCGGCCACGGACTGGCCGACCTGCGAGAACGCCGCGAAGTGCAGCACCGCGTCGTAGGAGCTGTCGAGCCAGCGGCCCGTGTCCTGCACGCGGCCCTCGATGAACGCGGCGCCCTCCGGGACGGCGGCCCGGTGCCCGGTCGAGAGGTCGTCGAGGACGGTGACGGTGTGCCCGGCCGCCAGCAGATGCGCCGCCACGACGCTGCCGATGTAGCCCGCGCCGCCTGTGACCAGGCACTTCCTGCTGCTCTCGCTCATGGACCCGCTACCTCTCGCAGTCGCTCCGCCGCGGCCTCGGGCGGCACATCGTTGATGAACACGTTCATGCCGGATTCGGAACCAGCGAGGAACTTCAGCTTGCCGGGAGCCCGGCGGACGGTGAAGAGCTCGAGGTGGAGGGCGAATTCACTCCTGCGGGGGTCCCGGAAGGGCGCCTGGTGCCAGGCGGAGACGTACGGGGTGGGCGGGTGTCCGCCGTGTTCGTCCCCGCCTTCCCACCCATCGAAGATCCGGTCGAACCGGCGCAGGAGTTCCAGGTAGACCTGTGGGAACTCCGTGCGCGCCGCCTCGCCGAGCGCGAGCAGGTCGGGCACGCGGCGGCGGGGATACAGGTGCACCTCGTAGGGCCAGTGGGCGGCGTACGGGACGAAGGCCGTCCAGTGGTCCGTGGCCAGGACGATGCGGCGGCCGTCCTCGCGCTCGGCGTCCACGACGTCGTCGAAGAGGTTGCGGCCGTCCGTGCGGTCCGCGTGCGCGGCGGCGGAGGCGAGCGTGCGCTCGGTGCGCGGGGTGACGAACGGGTACGCGTAGATCTGGCCGTGCGGGTGGCCGAGGGTGACGCCGATCTCCTCGCCGCGGTTCTCGAAGCAGAACACCTGCCGCACGGAGGGGAGCGCGGCCAGCTCGGCCGTGCGGTCGGTCCAGACGGCGAGGACGAGGGCCGCGCGGGCGTCGTCCAGATCGGCGAAGGAGGCGTGGTGATCGGGGGTGAAGCAGACGACCTCGCACCGTCCCGCGGGGCCCGCGAGGGACGGGAAGCGGTTCTCGAAGACGGCGACTTCGTAGTCGGACGCGGGGATTTCCGTGGGGCGCCCGGGACTTGAGGGGCACAGGGGGCACGCTTCGACGGGCGGGAGGAAGGTGCGGGTCTGGCGGTGGGAGGCGATGACGACGTCGTCGCCGAGGAGGGGGTCGTGGCGGACTTCGGTGGTGGTGGTGACGGGCGGGAG
>NZ_JBPQTS010000127.1:0-22623 GCF_051386455.1 Streptomyces sp. URMC 124 | reverse complement strand
CCCCCCCCCCCCCCCGGACCGCAAGGCCCCGGGCCCGGCGGAGAGAGGACCTCTCCACCGGGCCCGTACACACGCCCCCGGCCCCCGGTCGGGGGCACTGCGGCCGACGCTACGCGCGTAGCGTCCGGTCGACGCGTGTAGCGTCGCCCCCGCCCCAAGGAGCTCCACCCGGTCCCCGCCCGGGCGGCTCCTCTTCTTCCTCCCGCTCCCTTCCCCGAGGAGAGTGCGCCATCAAAGCGTCCACCAGTACCGAAGCCGAAGGTACGCAGGCCCTCGCAGTAGAACTCGAGGGCATCACCAAGCGGTTCCCCGGTGTCGTGGCCAACCACGACATCCGCCTCACGGTCCGCCGCGGCACCGTCCACGCCCTCTGCGGCGAGAACGGCGCCGGCAAGTCGACCCTGATGAAGATCCTCTACGGCATGCAGAAGCCGGACGAGGGCACCATCAAGCTGGGCGGCGAGCAGGTCACCCTGCACAGCCCGAGCGACGCCATCGCGCGCGGCATCGGCATGGTGCACCAGCACTTCATGCTCGCCGACAACCTCACCGTCCTGGAGAACGTCGTCCTGGGCGCCGAGAAGCTGCACGGCATCGGCGGCAAGGCCCGCGCGAAGATCAAGGAGATCTCCGACGCGTACGGCCTGGGCGTGCGCCCCGACGTCCTCGTGGAGGACCTCGGCGTGGCCGACCGCCAGCGCGTGGAGATCCTCAAGGTCCTCTACCGCGGCGCCCGCACGCTGATCCTCGACGAGCCGACGGCGGTGCTGGTCCCGCAGGAGGTCGACGCGCTCTTCGACAACCTGCGCGAGCTCAAGTCCGAGGGCCTCACGGTCATCTTCATCTCGCACAAACTCGGCGAGGTGCTCTCCGTCGCGGACGACATCACCGTCATCCGCCGCGGCACCACCGTCGGCACCGCGGTCCCCAGCGAGACCACCCCCAAGCAGCTCGCCGAGCTGATGGTCGGCAGCGAGCTGCCCTCGCCCGAGACCCGCGAGTCGACGGTCACCGACGTCGAGATGCTGAAGGTGGAGGGGCTGCACCTGTCGGCGACCGACCCCGACGGCGTCGTCCGCGCGGTCCTCGACGGCATCTCCCTGACCATCCACAAGGGCGAGGTCCTGGGCATCGCCGGCGTCGAGGGCAACGGCCAGGCCGAGCTCGTCGAGGCCATCATGGGCATGCGCGACCCCGACGGCGGCACGGTCACCCTCGACGGCGCCGACATCAGCCACGTGCCGACGCGCAAGCGGCGCGAGGACGGCATCGGCTACGTCCCCGAGGACCGCCACCGCCACGGCCTGCTGCTGGAGGCTCCCCTCTGGGAGAACCGCATCCTCGGCCACGTCACCGAGAAGCCCAACAGCAAGCGCGGCGTCCTGGACAACAAGGCCGCCCGCACCGACACCGAGCGCATCGTGCGCGAGTACGACGTGCGCACGCCCGGCATCGAGGTCACCGCGGCCTCCCTGTCCGGCGGCAACCAGCAGAAGCTGATCGTCGGCCGCGAGATGAGCCACGCGCCCAAGCTGCTCATCGCCGCGCACCCCACGCGGGGCGTGGACGTCGGCGCGCAGGCGCAGATCTGGGACCAGATCCGCGAGGCGCGCCGCGAGGGCCTGGCGGTGCTGCTGATCTCCGCCGACCTGGACGAGCTGATCGGGCTCTCCGACACCCTGCGGGTGATGTTCCGCGGCCGCCTGGTCGCCGACGCCGACCCCGCCACGATCACCCCGGAGGAGTTGGGCTCGGCCATGACCGGCGCCGCAACCGGCCACCTCGAGCACACCGAGGACGGCGAAGAGACCGCGGCCGAGGGCGACACGGGCGCCGCGGCCGGCGAAGAGAACGCTACCGACGAGACCGCGGGGGAGGGTGACCAGAAGTGAAGAAGTTCGACAAGAACAAGGTAATTCTGGCCGTTGCCGCTCCGCTCCTGGCCATCGTGGCCGCCGTGGCGATCACCTCGATCATCATCGCCGCCACCGGCAAGGACCCGTTCCACGCCTACCAGGTGATGGTCGACTTCGGCTCGAAGGCCGACAGCCAGGTCTGGATCATCAACAAGGCCACCCCGTACTACCTGTCCGCGCTGGCCGTCGCCATCGGCTTCCGGATGAACCTGTTCAACATCGGCGTCGACGGCCAGTACCGCATCGCGGCCTTCTTCGCCGCCGCCGTCGGTGGCGCGCTCACGCTGCCCGGCTTCATCCAGATCCCGGTCATCATCATCGTCGCGATGCTGGTGGGCGCCCTCTGGGCGGGCATCGCCGGTCTGCTGAAGACCACCCGCGGCGTCAGCGAGGTGATCAGCACGATCATGCTGAACGCCATCGGCGCCTCGGTCATCGCCTACTTCCTCAAGGACGGCCGGCTCGCGGAGAAGGAGGGCAACCTGGTCCACACGCCCTACCTGCCCGACTCGGCGCACTTCTTCGAGATCCCGACCACGCCCAAGCCGATCTACGGCTTCGTGATCGTCGCCGTGCTCGCCGGCATCGCCTACTGGTTCGTGCTCGGCCGCACCCGCTTCGGCTTCGACCTGCGCACCGTGGGCCAGTCCGAGTCCGCCGCCCACGCCTCCGGCGTGAGCGTCAAGCGCATGGTGATCACCGCCATGCTGCTCTCCGGCGCCATGGCCGGCCTCGTCGGCATGCCGACCCTGCTCGGCGTCTCGTACAACTACGGCACCGACTTCCCCGCCGGCATCGGCTTCACCGGCATCGCCATCGCCCTCCTGGGCCGCAACCACCCCATCGGCATGGTGGCCGGCGCCCTGCTCTGGGGCTTCCTGGACCGCACCGGCACCCAGCTGGAGTTCGAGGGCTACGCCCAGGAGATCGTCGGAGTCATCCAGGGCGTCATCGTCCTGTGCGTCGTCATCGCCTATGAGCTCGTGCGCCGGTACGGCCTCAAGATGCAGCAGCGCAAGGTCGGCGAGGAGCTCGCCGCCCAGGCCCGTAAGAGCGACAAGGCGGAGGTTTCCGCGTGAGTACGACCTTCACCGCCGCCCTCACCGACCGGCTGAGCGGCAAGAACAAGGACAGCAAGGGCGGGCGCAAGCTCTCCTACCCGGTCGTCCTGCTGATCATCGCGGGGGCCCTGCTCCTGCTCTCCGCCCTGCGGATGATCACGGACGCCAACGACCTGACCTCCTCCGGCCAGTACAGCTCCGCCCTCGCCGCCGCCGTGCCGATCGGCCTCGCCGGCCTCGGCGGGCTGTGGGCCGAGCGCGCGGGCGTCGTCAACATCGGCCTCGAAGGCATGATGATGCTCGGCACCTTCTGCGCCGGCTGGATGGGCTGGCAGCACGGCCCGTGGGTCGCGGCGCTCGCCGGTGTCATCGGCGGCGCGGTCGGCGGCCTCGTGCACGCCATCGCCACCGTCACCTTCGGCGTCGACCAGATCATCTCCGGTGTGGCCATGAACATCCTGGCCCTCGGTGTCACGCAGTACTTCGCCAAGCTGCTGTTCGGCGCGGAGGGCAGCGCGGCCCAGGAGGCGGGCGGCAACGACAAGCAGTCGCCCGTCATGGACAACATGCCGGACTTCTCGATCCCCGGCCTGTCCGACTGGCTCGGCGACGTCGAGAAGCACCACTGGTTCTTCGTCTCCGACCTCGCCGGCGTCGTCCGCGGCCTGGTCACCCACGTGTCGTGGCTGACGATCGTCGCCGGACTGCTCTTCGTCCTCACCTTCTTCGTGCTCTGGCGCTCCGCCTTCGGCCTGCGCCTGCGCTCCTGCGGTGAGAGCCCGGTGGCCGCCGAGTCCCTCGGCGTCAACGTCTACACCTACAAGTACGCGGCCGTGGTCGTCTCCGGCGCCCTCGCGGGCCTCGGCGGCGCGTTCCTCGCCATCGGCACGCACATGTACTCCGACGGCCAGACCGCCGGCCGCGGCTACATCGGTCTCGCGACCATGATCTCCGGCAACTGGCGGCCGGGCGGCGTGGCCATGAGCGCCGGCCTGTTCGGCTTCATGGACAGCCTCCAGCTGCGCTCCGGCGGCCCGACCGTCCACGCACTGCTGCTGCTCCTGGCCGTGCTCCTGATCGGCTTCGCCGCGTGGCGCCTCAAGGCGAGCAAGGTCCAGGCCGCGGTCATCGCCGGTGTCATCGGCGCCCTGCTCATCGTCTGGTACGTCACCACCGACACCGTGCCGCTCGAGCTCGTCGTCGCCACGCCGTACGTGGCCACGCTGCTCGTCCTGTCGGTGTCCTCGCAACGCCTGCGCATGCCCAAGGCGAACGGCAAGCCCTACCGGAAGGGCCAAGGAAAGTGACCTCTTCCCCCGATTGGGAGGAGCTGCGCGGGCAGGCCCGGGACGCGATGTCCCGGGCCTACGCCCCGTACTCCGACTTTCCGGTCGGCGCGGCGGCCCTCGTGGACGACGGCCGCACCGTGACCGGCTGCAACGTCGAGAACGCGGCGTACGGCGTGGCCCTGTGCGCGGAGTGCGGCCTGGTGTCGGAGCTGATCGCGGGCCGCGACACCGAGGGCCCGCGGCCCCGGCTGCTGGCCTTCACCTGCTGCGACCGGCACGGCAACGTGCTCATGCCCTGCGGGCGCTGCCGCCAGCTCCTGTGGGAGCACGGCGGCCCCGAGCTGGCCGTGGACACCACGACCGGCATCCGCCCGTTGGCGGAGCTGCTGCCCGATGCGTTTGGGCCCGCTGACCTGAATCGTTGAAGATGTCCCTAAGCGCCGGAGGGGTTGCCATTGCCGCAGCCCCTCCGGGTCACTTTCCGGCCCCGGAAAGACCTGAGGACTACGAACTTAAGGAAAATGTGCTGATGGACGCCATTTCCGTGATCCGCGCCAAGCGCGACCGCGGTCGACTGACCGACGAGCAGATCGACTGGATCATCGACGCGTACACGCGCGGCGAGGTCGCCGACGAGCAGATGTCCGCGCTCGCCATGGCCATCCTGCTCAACGGCATGGACCGGGCCGAGATCGCCCGCTGGACCGCCGCGATGATCAAGTCCGGCGAGCGCATGGACTTCTCCTCGCTGCCCGTCCCGACCTCGGACAAGCACTCCACGGGTGGCGTCGGCGACAAGATCACGCTGCCGCTGGCCCCCCTCGTCGCGGCCTGCGGCGCGGCCGTCCCGCAGCTGTCCGGGCGCGGCCTCGGCCACACCGGCGGCACGCTCGACAAGCTGGAGTCCATCCCCGGCTGGCGCGCCCTCCTCTCCAACGACGAGATGATGGACGTCCTGCGCAACGTCGGCTCCGTCATCTGCGCCGCGGGCGACGGCCTGGCCCCGGCCGACAAGAAGCTCTACGCCCTGCGCGACGTCACCGGCACGGTCGAGGCGATCCCGCTCATCGCGTCCTCCATCATGTCGAAGAAGATCGCCGAGGGTACGGGCTCGCTCGTCCTCGACGTGAAGGTCGGCTCCGGCGCCTTCATGAAGAACATCGAGGACGCCCGCGAGCTGGCCTCCACGATGGTCGGCCTCGGCACCGACCACGGCGTCAAGACGGTCGCGCTGCTCACCGACATGTCCACCCCGCTCGGCCTCACCGCGGGCAACGCCCTCGAGGTCCGCGAGTCCGTCGAGGTCCTCGCCGGCGGCGGCCCGGCCGACGTCGTCGAGCTGACCGTCGCCCTGGCCCGCGAGATGCTCGACGCGGCCGGCATCAAGGACGCCGACCCGGCCAAGGCCCTGCGCGACGGCAGCGCCATGGACCACTGGCGCCGCATGATCCAGGCCCAGGGCGGCGACCCGGACGCGGCCCTCCCGGTCGCCCGCGAGCAGCACGTCGTGAAGGCGACCGCCTCCGGCGTCCTCACCAAGCTCGACGCCTACGCCGTCGGCGTCTCCGCCTGGCGCCTCGGCGCGGGCCGCGCCCGCAAGGAGGACCCGGTGCAGTTCGGCGCGGGCATCGAGATGCACGCCAAGCCGGGCGAGAAGGTCACCGAGGGCCAGCCCCTGATGACCCTCCACACGGACACCCCGGAGAAGTTCGACTACGCCCTGGCCGCGCTCGACGGCGGCGTGGAGATCGCCCCGGCGGGCACGGACTTCACGGCGAACCCGATCGTGCTGGACCGCATTGCGTAAGCGCTAGCTGTCGCTACTCGTACGGGTGAACGGGATCGGTGGACCTCCACCGGTCCCGTTCGGCATGCTGGGGTCGGTGATGTTCCGACAAAAGGAGACCGCCATGAGTGCACTCCCTCTCGACTACTCGCCGGGTTCCGACCCCGAGTGGGATGAGCTCGTCCGTATCTGGGAGGAGACGGACGCGCCCGAGGGCTGCAAGGTGGAGATCATCGAGGGGATCATCACCGTGTCGCCAGCGCCCGCCAACAAGCACAACGTCATTGCAGGAAAGCTGAACCGATCCCTTTACACAGTGATCCCAGATGACTGGGGGATCTACCAGACGCTTTCGGTCTCTGTACCGTCACACAGCGGCCTCTTCATTCCGGACCTGATCGTGGCGCCGGAGGCGGAGTTGATGGAGCTGTCCGAGTCCGAGCAGTACATTCCTGCGGCGGCTTCGGCCCTGATCGTGGAGATCACTTCGAAGTCCAGCCTGCGCCATGACCGGGTCGCCAAGCCTGCAGCGTATGCGCATGCCGGAGCACCGCTCTATCTCCTGGTCGACAGGTGGGCGCAGGGAGGGCCGACGATCACCCTCTACGGCGAACCCAAGGACGATGTCTACCGAGTTCTGCAGGCAGGTAAGTTCGGCGATGAGATCCAGCTTCCCGACCCGTTCGACCTGACGATCGACACCGGCGTGTTTCCCGCCTCGTGATCGCGGAGGGGCTGTTTCTCCGCCAGGACAGGTGGCGGAGAAAGAGCCCCTCCGGGGCGTACGGCCTCCGGGCTACGCCCGGATCGCCGCCTCGCGGCGGCGTTCCACGAGCGCCCGCCGCGTCGCGTACAGCGTGATCGACGCCGCGCCCACCATCGCCAGCATGCCCAGGACGACCGTGCCGTCCCAGCCCGCCGCGCCGAAGGCCAGCGCGCCGAGCGTGCCGCCGACCGAGGAGCCCAGGTAGTAGGCCGTCTGGTAGAGGGCCGACGCCTGGGCGCGGCCCGTCTTCGCGGCGCGGCTGACCGAGGACGACGCCACCGCGTGGCCCGCGAAGAAGCCCGCCGTGATGAGGACCAGGCCCGCCAGGACCGCGAGCAGCGACGACGTCAGCGACAGCAGCAGGCCCAGCGTCGTCGTGCCGACCGCCAGGTAGAGCGCCCCGCGGCGGCCCAGCCGGCCGACCAGCGTTCCGGCCGCGGCCGACGACGCCGTGCCCACCAGGTAGATCAGGAAGATCGAGCCCACGACGCCCTGCGGGAGCGAGAACGGCGCCTCCGCCAGCCGGTAGCCGATCACCGTGTAGACCGCGCCGAAGACCGTCATGAAGAGCGCGCCGATGGCGTACAGGCGGCGCAGCAGCGGGTCGGAGAGGTGACCGCCCACCGTCCGGGCCAGGCCGCGCGCCGAGACCGCCGCCGGGCGGAAGTGACGCGCCTTCGGGATCATCACCCGGAAGGTCACCGCGCAGACCACCGCGAGCGCGCCCACCGCGGCCAGGCCCGCCCGCCAGCCCCACGCCTGGGCCACCCAGCCCGCGAGGATGCGGCCGCTCATGCCGCCGATGCTGTTGCCCGCCACGAACAGGCCGATCGCACCGACCAGCGCCTTCGGGCGGACCTCCTCCGCGAGGTAGGCCATCGCGGATGCCGGCACCCCGGCCAGCGCCGCGCCCTGCACCGCGCGCAGCGCGACCAGCCAGCCCAGGCTCGGCGCGAGCGGCACGAGCAGGGCCACGCACGCGGCCACGCACAGGGAGACGGTCATCATCGTGCGGCGGCCGAAGCGCTCGGAGAGGGCGCTGAGCGGGACGACCGCGAGGGCGAGCCCGCCCGTCGCGGCGGAGACCGTCCAGCTGGCCTGATCGGCCGTCACCCCGAGGCCGGCGGAGATGGCCGGCAGCAGCGCCTGCGTGGAGTAGAGGAGGGCGAAGGTGGCCACACCCGCGGCGAAGAGGGCGAAGCTCATCCGGCGGTAGCCGGGGCCGCCCGGATCCAGCCGGGTGTCATCGGAGTGAGAGGAGTGAAGGGACGACAGAACAGAGGCACCCGAGCGCGCGATGACGCTGGATGCCCCGGTATCGGCAGGAGGCATACGAAAACCGTAGGCAGCCTGGGCTGATGCGTCCAATGCACAGAATGGCGATAATCGATCCTGTGTTGCATGAGTACAGGTCACGGCGGTCCTTGTCACCGGCCGGCAACGAAAAAGACATCCCCGTAACAGCCGATGTCGAGGCCGGTTCGTGGGCGGTCGCGCTCACGCCGCGGCTCGCGCAGTTCGTGGCCGTCGCCCGGCACGAGCACGTCACGCGCGCCGCGCAGCAGCTCGGCATGCCGCAGTCCACGCTCAGCCGCTCGGTCGCCCGGCTCGAAGACGACCTGGGCGTCGCCCTGTTCGCCCGCCACGGGCGCGCGGTCTCCCTGACCGCGGCCGGCCGCACCTTCCTCGCCACCGTCGAGCGCGCCCTGTCCGAGGTCGACCGCGCCGCGGAGTCCGTACGGGCCGACGCCGACCCCGCCACCGGCAAGGTCGCCTTCGGCTTCCTGCACACCCTGGGCACCGAGACCGTACCCGAGCTCATCCGCGCCTTCCGCGCCGACCACCCGCGCGTCCGCTTCCAGCTCGTGCAGAACTACGGCGAGTCGATGCTGGAGCGCCTGCGCGACGGCGAGCTCGACCTGTGCCTGACCTCGCCCGTGCCCGACGCGCCGGACCTCGTCTCCCGCCGCCTGGACGAGCAGAGGCTGCGCCTCGTCGTCCCCGACGACCACCCCCTCGCCGCCCGCAAGCGCATCCGCCTCGCCGAGGCCGCCTCCGAACTCTTCGTCACCCTCGAACCCGGGTACGGGCTGCGGCGCATCACCGACGCGGTCTGCGCGGAGGCCGGGTTCACCCCGAAGATCGCCTTCGAGGGCGAGGAGGCGGAGACGCTGCGCGGGCTCGTCGCGGCGGGGCTCGGCGTGGCGCTGCTGCCCCCGCCCGCCGTCCCCCGGCCCGGCGTCGCCGAGCTGACGGTCACCGCGCCGCGCGCCTTCCGCGAGATCGGGGTGGCATGGCTGGACGGCCATCCCGACACGCCGCCGGTCGCGGCCTTCAAACGCTTCCTCCTGTCCCGGAGGGGCCAGTTGCTCCCACGCTGACGGTTCCGCTCCGCGGGGTTCGCTCCGCGGGGTTCGCTCCGCGAGGGGCGCGCCTGATTCCGGCACCGCCGGAACGGCCGTAGGGGTTGCTCGCCGCTGCGGCGGGAGTTCTTTGCCTGCGGCAAAGAGGCGCTGCTGAAGGCCCGGCCCTTCCGCCTCGTCGCACCCGCAGATCGTCGAGAGGCCTCGCCTCTCGAATCCGCCGCAGCGGCGAGCAACCCGACTCGGCCTTTTCGGCGGTGCCGATCGAGGCGCACCCCCCCCCGCGGAGCGAACCCCGCGGAGCGACCCGGCGTACCTCCTACGAGCAGCGAACCCTCGCAGAGCGAACCGTTCAGTAGCCCAGCGTCGCCCCGAAGCCGGAGGCGAGCGGCATGCGCAGACCCAGCGGCGGCGGAGCCGCGAGCGCGTCGGCCACCGGCCGGGCGAAGTGGTGCCCGAAGAGCGCACCCCGCACGAAGTCGACCACGAGGGCCTGGACTTCCGCCCGGTGCTGCCGCAGCCCGTGCCCGTCCGAGTGCACCTCGAACCGGCACACGTCGCGGTTGGCCTTCTTCGCCCGCTGGGCGAGCCGGAAGGACAGGTCGGGGTCGGTGTGCTCGTCGTTCGTGCCGTGCACGATCAGCACCCGCCGCCCGGTGAGCTGCCGCACCGGATCCGGCCCGAGCGGTTCCCGCGGCTCGGGCAGCCACGGCGCGACGGCCAGCACCGCGGCCACGGCCGGGTGCCCGGCGGCCTGCAGCGCGGCCCGGCCGCCCATGTCGGTGCCGACGAGGCAGACCGGCACGTCGCCGTAGCGCCGCACCACTTCGTCCGCCGCCCACTCCGCATCGCGCACCGGGTCGGCCGCCGAACCGTTCCACCCGCGCCGCCGGTAGTGGACGACGTGCGCGACCAGCCCCTCCTCCGCACAGGCCCCGGCCAGCCGGCGGGCCAGCGGCCGCTGCGCCGCGAGGGTCAGCGCGGAGGGCTTGCCGGTGCCCTCGGCGCGGCCGCCGGGCAGCAGCAGCGCCGCCGCCTGCACCGTGCGCCCGGCGCCGAGCGGCTTTCCCAGCCGCGCCGTATCCCCGTTCGGGCGCGGCGCGTTCGGCTGTCCGTGCGTTCCTTCCGGGTCCTGCTGAGGCAACGCTTGCTGAGCCATGGCAGAAACGATGGCAGAACGATCGCCGGTGTCCACCCCGCCTCCGGGTCACCGTTCCGTATCGTTCGCCGATATCTACGCGCGTAGGGGCTAGAGTGCCGAAATGACGACCGAGACCATCTCCCAACCGAACCCCGAACAGATCCGTCGCGCCCCCAAGGTCCTCCTCCACGACCACCTGGACGGCGGACTGCGCCCGGGCACGATCGTGGACCTGGCCCGCGAGACGGGCTACACCGGTCTTCCGGAGACCGACGCGGACAAGCTGGGCGTCTGGTTCCGCGAGGCGGCCGACTCCGGCTCGCTGGAGCGCTACCTGGAGACCTTCGCGCACACCTGCGCCGTGATGCAGACCCGTGACGCCCTCGTCCGGGTCGCCGCGGAGTGCGCCGAGGACCTTGCCGAGGACGGCGTCGTCTACGCCGAGGTGCGCTACGCACCGGAGCAGCACCTGGAGGCCGGCCTCACCCTCGAAGAGGTCGTGGAGGCCGTCAACGAGGGCTTCCGCGAGGGCGAGCGCCGCGCGAAGGCCAACGGCCACCGCATCCGCGTGGGCGCGCTGCTGACCGCGATGCGGCACGCGGCCCGCGCCCTGGAGATCGCCGAACTGGCGAACCGCTACCGCGACTCCGGCGTCGTCGGCTTCGACATCGCGGGCGCCGAGGCGGGCTTCCCTCCCACCCGCCACCTGGACGCGTTCGAGTACCTCAAGCGCGAGAACAACCACTTCACCATCCACGCGGGTGAGGCGTTCGGCCTGCCGTCGATCTGGCAGGCCCTGCAGTGGTGCGGCGCGGACCGGCTCGGTCACGGCGTCCGCATCATCGACGACATCGAGATCGGCGAGGACGGGAAGGCCAAGCTGGGCCGCCTCGCCTCCTACGTCCGGGACAAGCGCATTCCGCTGGAGATGTGCCCCACCTCGAATCTGCAGACCGGCGCGGCCAGCTCGTACGAAGAGCACCCGGTCGGACTGCTGCGTAAACTGCATTTCCGGGCGACCATCAACACCGATAATCGCCTGATGAGCGGCACCAGCATGAGCCGTGAATTCGAGCACCTGGTGAAGGCCTTCGGCTACACGCTGGACGACATGCAGTGGTTCACCGTCAACGCGATGAAGTCCGCGTTCATCCCATTCGATGAACGTCTGGCCATGATCAACGACGTGATCAAGCCGGGTTACGCCGAGCTCAAGTCGGAATGGCTCTTCCAGTAGGCCCGGACGGGCCCTTTCTGACCAGCGAAGTTTTCACCGGCCGCAACGGACGGTGAATCCGCGGGGAATACCGTGCGACGGCCGGGACTTTCGAGTCCCGGCCGTGTCACTGATTGCGGCGCCCGGGAAATCGTGGCTAGGTTTCGGAGCCGCTCAAGAATCCCCCGTCGCGAGGACAGAATTCAGATGAAGCTCGGAACCTTCAGGACTCTCGGTGCCGCCGCCCTCGGAGTCGCCTTCGCCGCCGCCGCGGCGGGGAGCGCTCAGGCGGCGGGCTCCGCCGGTGCCGTCGAATCGCTCACGACCACCGCCCGCACCACGACGGCGGGCCTGCCCATCCAGCAGGTCGCCCAGGTCGCCCCGGCCGGCGGCCCGGTCGTCTCCGCGGCGGACCGGGCGATCCAGAGCGGCATGCTGCAGGCCCCGGCCCGCGCCGTGGACAAGGCCGTGGCGCCGCAGCTCCCGACGCACGAGCTCGCCCCCAAGAGCGCGACCAAGGCCGTCCCGGCCGACAACAAGGGCAACGGCGGTCTGCTGGCGCCCCTGTCCGGGCTGCCGCTGGGCAGCCTGCCGGTCTCGGGCATCGGCGGCTGATCCCGCGAGCCCGTTCCTCCGTACGACGGCGGGCCGTCCCCGGACGCGATGTCCGGGAGACGGCCCGCCGTCCGCGTGTACGAGGCGGGGGTCTACCAGGAGTGCGCGGCCCCGCCGTGGCTCCGGTCGGAGCCCTCCGAGGGCAGCAGGATCCACAGGGCGATGTAGAGCAGGAACTGCGGGCCGGGCAGCAGGCACGAGAGCAGGAAGATCACCCGCATCGTCGTGCGGGACGTTCCGAAGCGCTCGGCCAGACCGGCGCACACCCCGGCGATCATCCTGTGGTTGCGGGGACGGACCAGCTTGGCGGACATGACGGCGACTCCTCGTCTCACGGAGGGACCGATACGGCGCGGGAACGTTTTTCCCGTCTCTCCCGTCGGCTCCCCGATGACTCCAAGGTAGGTCCGCCGGCCCGGCCGGAACGTCGGCCTAGGGGGCGATCCCGACCCTGGGGATCGTCGGGGTGACACCCTGAGGGGACTCCTCCCGGCGTATGGGTTCGCGCCGCGGCCCCTCACCCTTGCGACGGAGACGGGCCCGCACCGCGGGGACGACCGCCAGGTGCACGGCCGCCACTCCCGTCACGTTCAGCAGGAGCGCGTCCACGTCCAGCACCTGGCCCACGACGCCGCTCTGCACCACCTGCAGCGCCAGCGACACCATCGCGCCGGTGAAGACCGTGCGGGTCAGCGAGCCCAGCGTCGGCGCCGCCACCCGGCCCCTGGCCCAGGGCAGCAGCACGCCCAGCGGGGCCAGCGGCAGCACCCCCGCCCCTATGGCCCGCGCGGCCTCCCACGGCCCGAGGGCGAGGTCGGCACGGATCGTGGCCAGCGGTTCCAGGTGGGACGCGGACACCCAGGGCACCGTCAGCGGCCGCAGGGCGAGCCAGGTGACCGCCAGCAGATGGGCGACGAGCAGCACACACCCCGCGACGCGGTAGCGGTATCGGAGGGCGGGCGTGCCGCCGTAACCATGACCCTGCACGCCCCACAGGACGCGGTGCGCCGGTCGCACGGTTCCGGCCGACGGGAGCCTCCGGCGGTTTCGGTGGCGCGCCGTGCGGCCGGCTGCCGCATATGCCCCCGGAACCCCCGCCACGAGGGCGCGGCACCGCGCCGCGGCGGCCCGGCGGAGCGCTGTGGCCACCGCCGCCGCGAGGGCTCCTACGAGACGGGCGAGCCCGCGATGTCCGCGCTGTCGGGGTGCACCCTGATCTCGTCGGTGCAGGCGTAGCTCTTCGGGGTCCCCCCGGACGGGCCGCCCAGGATCACCGCCCGCTTGCCGTCGGCCGCGGCCGTCCCGGCGTAGGTGCACACGAGCTGGGCCAGGCCCACCTGCGGCAGCTCGCCCGGCTCGCGGTTCAGCCGCAGCGTCCCGGCCGGGTCGCCGGGGCGCGGCCCGGATACGGTCAGCCGCTGCGGCACGCCCGTGGACATCCCCGCCTCGACCTCCTCGTTCGAGGGCACCTTGCGCAGCTCCTCCAGCAGCACGCGGGCGACGGCCACGCTGTCCTCGGAGTTCTCGGCGACCGCGCGCGTGACGGGCACCAGCTGCGAGGTGCACTCCAGCTGGACGGTCACGGTCGCGGCGCCCGAGGGGATGGCGTGCGCGGGGCGCACGACGCACGACGCGCGGGAGGGCGCGCCGCCCGCGTCCACCGGCACGGCGGTGCCGCGGATGCCGCACGCCGTGGCCGAGCCCACCAGGGCCAGCATCAGGGCGGCGCTGCGCAGGGTCCTCCTCACCGGCCGCCCTCCCCGTTCGCGTCGTCCCGGTCGCCGGCCGGCTGCTCGGCCAGGCCGGAGGCGTCCCGCGGCAGGGACAGGGTGAAGACCGCCCCGCCCTCGGGGGAGTTCGCCGCGGTGATCTCGCCGCCGTGGATGTGGGCGTTCTCCAGGGCGATGGACAGGCCGAGGCCGCTGCCCTCCGACCGCGGCCGGGACGCGCTCGCCTTGTAGAAGCGGTCGAAGACGTGCGGCAGCACCTCCTCGGGGATGCCGGGGCCGTGGTCGCGCACGTCGATGCGCAGCGCGTCGTCCTCGGTGCGGACCGAGACGCGCACCGGCGAGCCGCCGTGCTTGAGGGCGTTGCCGATGAGGTTGGCGAGGATGACGTCCAGGCGGCGCGGGTCGAGCCGGGCCACGATGCCGCGCTCGGCGTCCAGTTCGACGGCGTCCAGCCACGCGCGGGCGTCGATGCAGGCGGTGACCTGGTCGGCGACGTCCACGTCGTCCAGGACGAGCCGGGCCGTGCCCGCGTCGAAGCGGGTGACCTCCATCAGATTCTCCACCAGGTCGTTCAGCCTGCGGGTCTCGCTCACCACGAGCTGCACCGCCGGGGCGATCATCGGATCGAGGTTGTCCGCCTCGTCCTCCAGCACCTCCGTGACGGCCGTGATGGCCGTGAGCGGGGTCCGCAGCTCGTGGGACATGTCGGCGACGAAGCGGCGGCTGGAGGCCTCCCGCGCGCTGAGCTCCTCGACGCGCTTCTCCAGCGACTCCGCGGTCTTGTTGAAGGTGCGCGACAGGTCGGCCAGCTCGTCCGTGCCCGACACGCGCAGGCGGGTGTCCAGCTTGCCCTCGCCGAGCCGGCGGGCCGCGTCGCCGAGCCGCTGCACGGGCCGCAGCACGGTGGAGGCGGCGGCCTGCGCGAGCAGCGCGGAGCCGATCAGCGCCAGGGCCGTGGCGATGCCCAGCGACCAGGCCAGCGAATTGAGGTCGGCGCGCTCGTTCTCCAGGGACTTCAGCAGGTAGCCCGTCGGGCCGCCGCCGATCACCTTCGCGCCGCCCACCAGGTACGGCTTGCCGTCGAGCGTGATCCGCTGCCAGTACAGGTGGTACGCGTAGCGGTTGGAGTCGTCGACGCGCCGCTCGCGGTTGACGGCCGCCTGCAGCGACTTCGGCACGACCTTGAGGGAGAACAGATCGCGGTCGGAGGGCGCGGCGCAGGCCCGGCCGCCCTCGCCGCCGTCGATCAGCAGCACCTCGTACTTCTGCGAGGTGGCCGCCATCCGCTCGGCCGCCGCCTGCAGCTCCTGGCAGGTCGGCCCGAGCGGCAGCGAGCCCGTGTTGTCCTGCAGGGACTTGCGGAAGTCGTCGAGGGCCGCGTCCTGGGTGCGGGTGAGCACCGCGTCGCGGTTGAGCCAGTAGGCGATGGCGGACGCGGAGACGGCCGCGGCCAGGGCGACCAGGGCGAAGACGAGCATCAGCCGCAGCCGCAGGCTTATCCAGCGCAGGCTGAGCTTCATGGCGTTACGGGGCGTCATCACATCGCGGGCGCCCGCCCGGCCCGGGTCACGTCCGGTCACTGCGGGGCGTCCAGGCGGTAGCCCACGCCGCGCACGGTGCGGATCAGGGTCGGGGACGACGGCACGTCCTCGACCTTGGCCCGCAGCCGCTGCACACAGGCGTCGACCAGCCGGGAGTCGCCGAGGTAGTCGTGTTCCCACACCAGCCGCAGCAGCTGCTGGCGGGAGAGGGCCTGGCCGGGCCGGCGGCTGAGCTCCAGGAGCAGCCGCAGCTCGGTCGGCGTGAGCTGGAGCTCCTCGCCGTTCTTGGTGACCGTCATCGCGGAGCGGTCGATGACCAGCGAGCCGAACGCGGCCGAGTCGTTGGTCTCGCGCTCGCCGCGGCGCAGCACCGCACGGATCCGGGCGTCCAGCACCCGGCCCTGCACGGGCTTGACCACGTAGTCGTCGGCGCCGGACTCCAGACCCACCACGACGTCGATGTCGTCGCTGCGCGCGGTGAGCAGGATGATCGGCAGCTGGTCGGTGCGGCGGATGCGACGGCACACCTCGAAACCGTCGATTCCGGGCAGCATCACGTCCAGCACGATCAGGTCCGGTCGCTGCTCGCGCAGCAGTTTCAGGCCGTCCTCGCCCGTCGCCGCGGTCACCACACGGTGGCCCTGACGGGACAGGGAGAACTCGAGAGCGGTCCGGATGGCGTCGTCGTCCTCGATCAGCAACAGGGAAGGCACGGTGGTCATTCTGGCCTACGCGGGGCAGGTGGTTCGACCGGCCGCCCTCCGCTCCCGCCCCCGCCGCCTGTTGCAGGGCTGTGACAGTCGGCAGACATCGCGATGAAACTGGCCCGGCAGGCTTTTGGTCATCGGGCAGCGGAGCCCGGTACGGAAATCGGACCGAGGCTGGCTCCACCGACGGGGGGCGCGAGATGAACACACTGCACAGCACCACGACCAGCGCAGTCATTCGCACGCGCCTGCACGACGCCGGACGGGGCGCGGAGAAGTCCGGTGCCGTGGGCGGGCGGGGGTGCGCCCGCGGCACCGGACGCGTGCGGCCGCCCTACATGGTGGCGATCGACGCGGTCACGTACGGGAAGCCCAAGGGAGCTGCGGGGGCGGCTCCGGGGGCCACGGGGGAGAAGAAGGGGGCGTCCGGGGCCGAGGCGGAGTTCACCGCCTACGTCCAGGAGCGCCGGGCCTCCCTGTACGCGACCGCCTACCACCTGACGGGCGACCGGCACGAGGCGGAGGACCTGCTGCAGAGCGCGCTGTTCTCCACCTACCGGGCCTGGGACCGGATCACCGACAAGGCGGCCGTCGGCGGCTACCTGCGCCGCACCATGACCAACCTGCACATCAGCGCCTGGCGCCGGCGCAAGCTCAACGAGTACCCGACCGAGGAACTGCCGGAGATGCCCGGCGAGGGCGACGCGATGCGCGGCACCGAGCTGCGCGCCGTCCTCTGGCAGGCCCTCGCCCGGCTGCCCGAGCTGCAGCGCACGATGCTCGTCCTGCGCTACTACGAGGGCCGCACGGACCCGGAGATCGCGGAGATCCTGGACATCAGCGTCGGCACGGTCAAGAGCAGCATCTGGCGCTCGCTGCGCCGCCTGCGCGACGACGAGGTCATCGGCTCCGGCCGGGACCAGCTGGAGTCCTTCGGCGAGCTCGTCGCCTAGAGGAACGACAGCACGACAGAAACGACAGAACGACAGAAACGACAGAACGACAAGGGGCCCTGAACGGGGGGCGCTCGGGGGAGCGCGGACAGGGCCGTGGGGGAGCGGAAGCGGGTCGGACAGCCGGGGGGCCTGTCCCGACCCGCTTCTGCGCATCCATGCGCCGCTAGAGCTTGACGCTCTCGCGGCGGCCCGCTGCCGCCGCCGCGATCCGGCCCATCGCCGTCTCCCGGCCGCACGCGTACGCGCCCAGCGCCGTCTGGCGGGCCACGATCCCGCGCTCGGCGCGCATCAGCCGCAGCCCGCGGCGGACCAGGTACGGCACCGGCTTGCGGGCCTCGCGCAGGTCGCGTACCAGGCGGCGGCGGAAGGTCGTGGAGGGGCGGCCGCGCAGGCACAGGGCGTCCGCGAGCACGCCCAGGTCGCGGCAGCGGTCGATGATGTCGGCCGCGAAGATGCCCTCGGCTATGAACAGCGGGGTACGCCCGATGTCCAGGACGCTCGCCCCGGTGATCGAACTGCTGGAGATGTCGTAGAGCGGCACGTTCGCCCGCGACGTGCGGCACAGGCTGTCTATCGCGGCGATGGCGGCGTCCGCGTCCCACGAGAGCGGGGAGTCCCAGTCGGCGCCCGCCCCGTCGGCCAGGAGGGGCAGCGTCGGGTCCGTGCCTTCCTTGTAGAAGTCGTCCAGGTTGAGGACGGGCAGCCCGGTGCGGGCCGCGAGGGACGACTTGCCGGAACCGGAGGGACCGGTCAGCAGGATGACGCGCGCGGGGGTCAAGTGGGGAGTCACGGGACACCAGTGTGAGGCATTGGGCCGGATGGGGGATCCCCACGGGTTGTACGGTGCGCGCAGCGTCACCGCTCGCTACTGTGCGTTGTCGTTCGTCCGCACTCACGACCCGGCAGGTGGCCATGGCCTCGCACGCTCGACACGCACGCTCCGCCAGCAAGGAGTCGAGGGCGCTCCGGCGCCGCATGCTCCTGCGCGTAGGGCTGACCGTATCGGCGGGCGCGGCCTTCGCCGCGGGCGGTGCGGCCTCCGCGAGCGCCGAGACCATGGAGCCCGGTGCGGGCACCGGCGTGGCCCGCGCCCAGCTCGGCGAGACCAACATCCCCGCCGCCGTCGAGGGGGCGAACACCGGCCTGGCGGCGGGCGCCGAGGGGGTCTTCGACACGGTCAAGACCCTGCGGACCAATCCGTTCGCCGGCACGCCCGTCGATCCGTTCGACAACACGGTGGGCACGAAGGTGGGGAACATGAAGCCCGTCACCACCAAGCCGGCGACGCAGCCGATCTCCAAGGGCGGCAGCCTGACGGACCTGCCCGTGGCGAGCAACCTGACGTCGCTGCTGCCGACCGGGCGGCCGGCGGCGGGGCCCAAGGGGCACTGAGACGGCAACGCGCAGGAGGCGGGGACGGGGCATGTGCCCGTCCCCGCCTCCTGTGCGTCAGCTCAGGCCGCTCCGGCTCAGTAGGACGAGCCGCCCGCGCCCAGCGAGCCCGTCGGGTGCCAGACCGTCCGGGTCTCCAGGAAGGCCGTCATGCGGTCCGTGCCCGGCATCGCGGCCCAGTCCACAGGCTGTGGACGCAGCACGCGCTTGAGGTTGTCCGCCGCGGCGATCTCCAGCTCCTTGGCGAGCTCCGCGTCCGCACCGGCCAGGTCGATCGCGTTGACGTCCTGGTGGGCGGCCAGCGACGGCGCGATCTCGGCCGCACGGCCCGACAGGACGTTCACGACGCCGCCCGGGACGTCGGAGGTGGCCAGCACCTCGCCGAGCGACAGGGCGGGCAGCGGGGCCTTCTCCGAGGCCACCACGACCACCGTGTTGCCCGTGGCGATCGCCGGGGCGATCACCGACACCAGGCCGAGGAACGACGACTCCTGCGGCGCGAGCACGGCGACGACGCCGGTCGGCTCGGTGGAGGAGACGTTGAAGAACGGGCCCGCGACCGGGTTCGTCGCACCGGTGATCTGGCCGATCTTGTCGGTCCAGCCCGCGTACCAGACCCAGCGGTCGATCGCGGCGTCCACCTGGGCGGCGGCCTTCGCCTTGGACAGGCCCTCGGCCTCGGCGACCTCCGCCACGAACTGGTCGCGGCGGCCCTCCAGCATCTCGGCGACGCGGTAGAGGACCTGGCCGCGGTTGTACGCGGTCGCGCCCGACCAGCCGCCGAACGCCTTGCGCGCCGCCACGACGGCGTCACGGCCGTCCTTGCGGGACGACAGGGGGGCGTTGGCGAGCCACTTGCCCTTGGAGTCGGTCACCTCGTACACCCGCCCGCTCTCGGACCGGGGGAACTTGCCCCCGACGAACAGCTTGTAGGTCTTGAAGACAGTCAAGCGCTCAGACATCGAGGTACGCCTCCAGGCCGTGGCGGCCGCCCTCGCGGCCGAATCCCGACTCCTTGAAGCCGCCGAACGGCGACGTCGGGTCGAACTTGTTGAACGTGTTGGCCCAGATGACACCCGCGCGCAGCTTGCTCGCGACGGCCAGCATGCGCGAGCCCTTCTCCGTCCAGATGCCTGCGGAGAGGCCGTACTGCGAGTTGTTCGCCTTGGCGACCGCCTCGCCCGGGGTGCGGAACGTGAGCACCGACAGGACCGGGCCGAAGATCTCCTCGCGGGCGATCCGGTGGGCCTGGGTGACGCCCGTGAACAGCGTCGGGCGGAACCAGAAGCCGTTCTCCGGCAGCTCGCACGCCGGGGCCCAGCGCTCGGCGCCCTCGGCCTCGCCGCTGTCGGCCAGCTCGGTGATCCGCGCCAGCTGCTCGGCGGAGTTGATCGCACCGATGTCGGTGTTCTTGTCCAGCGGGTCGCCGAGGCGCAGCGTGGACAGGCGGCGCTTGAGGGCGTCCAGCAGCTCGTCCTGGATCGACTCCTGGACCAGCAGGCGCGAGCCCGCGCAGCAGACCTGGCCCTGGTTGAAGAAGATGCCGGTGACGATGCCCTCGACGGCCTGGTCGATGGGCGCGTCGTCGAAGACGATGTTGGCGCCCTTGCCGCCCAGCTCCAGCGTGAGCTTCTTGTCCGTGCCCGCGACGGTGCGGGCGATGGCCTTGCCGACCGCCGTGGAGCCGGTGAACGCGACCTTGTTGACGTCCTCGTGCGCGACGAGGGCGGCGCCCGTGGTGCCGTCACCGGTGACGATGTTGACGACGCCCTTGGGCAGGCCCGCCTGGCGGCAGATGTCCGCGAAGAACAGCGCCGACAGCGGCGTGGTCTCGGCGGGCTTCAGGACGACCGTGTTGCCCGTGGCGAGCGCCGGGGCGATCTTCCACGCCAGCATCAGCAGCGGGAAGTTCCACGGGATGACCTGGCCCGCGACGCCCAGCGGGCGGGGGTTCGCGCCGTAGCCCGCGTGGTCGAGCTTGTCGGCCCAGCCCGCGTAGTAGAAGAAGTGCGCGGCGACCAGCGGGAGGTCCGCGTCGCGGGTCTCCTTGATCGGCTTGCCGTTGTCCAGGGTCTCCAGGACGGCCAGCTCGCGGCTGCGCTCCTGGATGATCCGGGCGATGCGGAAGAGGTACTTGGCGCGCTCGGCGCCCGGCAGCGCCGACCACTTCTCGAAGGCCTTGCGGGCGGCCTTCACCGCGCGGTCCACGTCCTCCGCGGAGCCCTGGGCGACCTCGGAGAGCACCTCCTCGGTGGAGGGGCTGATCGTCTTGAAGACCTTGCCGCCGGCCGCCTCGGTGAACTCACCGTCGATGAAGAGACCGTAGGACGGGGCGATGTCGACGACCGCGCGCGACTCGGGCGCGGGAGCGTATGCGAATGCCTTGTTAGCCATGTCAGCCATGTCGGTCAGTCCACCGTCACGTAGTCGGGACCGGAGTAGCGCCCGGTGCTCAGCTTCTGCCGCTGCATCAGCAGGTCGTTGAGGAGGCTGGAGGCGCCGAAGCGGAACCAGGTGTTGTCCAGCCACTCCTCGCCCACGGTCTCGTTGACCAGGACCAGGAACTTGATCGCGTCCTTGGTGGTGCGGATGCCGCCGGCCGGCTTCACGCCGACCTGGACGCCGGTCAGCGCGCGGAAGTCCCGCACGGCCTCCAGCATCAGCAGGGTGTTCGCCGGGGTGGCGTTGACCGCGACCTTGCCGGTCGACGTCTTGATGAAGTCGGCGCCCGCGAGCATGCCGATCCAGGACGCGCGGCGGATGTTGTCGTACGTCGACAGCTCGCCCGTCTCGAAGATGACCTTGAGGCGGGCCTTGTCGCCGCACTCGGCCTTGACGGCGCGGATCTCTTCCAGCACGTCCATGTAGCGGCCCGCGAGGAAGGCGCCACGGTCGATGACCATGTCGATCTCGTCGGCCCCGGCCTCGATCGCATCGCGCGTGTCCGCGAGCTTGACCGGCAGCGCGGCGCGGCCGGCCGGGAACGCGGTGGCGACGGAGGCGACCTTCACGTCCGTGCCCGCCAGAGCCGCCTTCGCGGCGGCCACCATGTCGGGGTAGACGCAGACGGCGGCGGTGCGCGGCGTCGTGCGGTCGGTGGGGTCGGGATGGACCGCCTTGGCGGCCAGGGCCCGGACCTTGCCCGGGGTGTCAGCACCCTCGAGCGTCGTGAGGTCGATCATCGAGATCGCCAGGTCGATGGCGTACGCCTTCGCCGAGGTCTTGATCGAGCGGGTGCCGAGCGAGGCGGCGCGGGCCTCCAGCCCGACCGCGTCGACCCCCGGGAGGCCGTGCAGGAAGCGGCGCAGCGCACTGTCGGAGGCGGTGGCGTCCGCCAGCTCCTTCAGCCGCGTCGCGGCGTCGTTGCCGTGTGCGGGAACTGTGGTGGGCATGGTCACCAGATGAGCATATCTACGCGCGTAGCGCGTGTACACCCCCGCTGGTGCGGGGCGGTTTTCGGCTCGGTCTCCGGCCGCCCCCGCAGGGGGCGTCAGGCACAATCTGCCCCATGACGAGCCCTAGCCCCGAACAGGAATACGCCGACAGGCGCTACCGCTCGCCCGCGGGCATCGCCGGCGGCGTGCTGATGCTTGCCCTCGCGGCCTGGCTGGGCGGCGACGCCGCCCTCCGCGGCGAGGGCCGCACGCCCTGGCTCGCGCTGGCCGGGCTGCTGTGCGTCGTACCGCTCATCGTCGCCTTCACGCTGCGGCCCGCCGTCTTCGCCGGGGCCGCGCGGCTGCTGGTGCGCAATCCGTTCCGGACGATCACGCTGCCGTGGGGGGCGGTCGACGCGGTGCGCGCCGGCTACTCCAGTGAGGTGCTCGCCGGGGGCTCCACCTACCAGCTGTGGTCCGTGCCCGTGTCCCTGCGCAAGCGCAAGCGCGCCGCGCGCGGCGGGGCGGGGGCGGAGGCCGCTCCGGCCGACCGGACCGTCGCGGAGCTGCAGGAGCTCGCCGAACGGAACGCTTCCCGGGACGACGCGCAGGGGGACATCGTGGTGCGGTGGGCGTACGAGGTGCTCGTGCCCGCCGGGGTGGGGTTCGTTTTGTTCGTGGTGCTGCTGGTCGTCGGCTGACGGTCGTTTCCTCAGGACGGCTTCCTCAGGGAAAAAGGGGGCGGGGGGGGGGGGGGGGGGGGGGGGGGG
>NZ_JBPQTS010000126.1:0-22748 GCF_051386455.1 Streptomyces sp. URMC 124 | reverse complement strand
ACGAGCGAGAGCCGGTCGGGCCGGTCGGCCGCCTCCAGGGAGGCGGCGCTGCGGGTGCACGGCGGCCTCGGCCGGTCCGTGCGCGACTCCCTGGTCGTCGCCAAGCGCAATCTGATCCGCATGGCGCGCATCCCCGAAGTGGTCATCTTCGGGCTCATCCAGCCGATCATGTTCGTGGTGCTGTTCAGTTACGTCTTCGGCGGCTCGATCTCCGTCGGCGGCAACACGGACCCGAGCGCCTACCGCGAGTTCCTCATGGCGGGCATCTTCGCCCAGACGGTCACCTTCGCCACGGCCGGCGCGGGCGCGGGCATCGCCGACGACATGCACAAGGGCCTCATCGACCGCTTCCGGTCCCTGCCCATGGCCCGCGGGGCCGTCCTCACCGGCCGCACCCTCGCCGACCTCGTGCAGACCGCGCTCACGCTGGTGGTGCTGGCGATCGTCGCGGTGATCGTCGGCTGGCGGATCCACGAGGGCGTCCTCAAGGCGCTCGGCGGCTTCGCGCTGCTGCTCCTGCTGGGCTACGCCTTCTCGTGGATCGGCGCGCTGATCGGCCTGTCCGTGCGCACCCCGGAGGCGGCCACCTCGGGCGGGCTGATCTGGCTCTTCCCGCTGACCTTCATCTCCAACGCCTTCGTGCCCGCCGACAACATGCCCACGGTGCTGCGCACCATCGCCGAGTGGAACCCCTTCAGCGCCACGGTCCAGGCGGCCCGCGAGCTGTTCGGCAACCTGCCGCCGGGCTATCCGGTGCCGGACGCGTGGCCGATGCAGCACCCGGTGTGGGCGTCGCTGATCTGGTCGGTGGCGATCATCGTGTTCTTCCGGACGCTGGCGGTGCGGAAGTTCCGCTCGGCGACGGCCTGAGCCGCCTGAGCCGCCCGAGCCGCCCGAGCCGCGCGGCCGCGAGCGAAAAGGGCCCTCTCCTCCCCGGCCGGGGAGGAGAGGGCCCTTCGTATGCCCGCAGGCGTCTTCGTCACGCTCCGGCTCAGCCGGTGTACGGCTTGGCCTCCAGGATGCGCACCATGGCCTTCTTGCCGTTCGGCAGCTCGTACTGGGCGTCCTCGCCGATCTTCTTGCCGTTGACGCCGGAGCCCAGCGGGGACTGCGGGGAGAACGTCTCGATGTCCGAGCTTGCGTACTCGCGGGAGGCGAGGAGGAACTCCATGGTGTCGTCCACATCGCCGTCGAAGGCGATGGTGACGACCATGCCGGGCGCCACGACGCCGGTGGCCGCCGGGGCCTCGCCGACCTTCGCGCTCTCCAGCAGCTGGGTGAGCTGGCGCACGCGGAGCTCCTGCTTGCCCTGCTCCTCCTTGGCCGCGTGGTACCCGCCGTTCTCTCGCAGGTCACCCTCCTCGCGGGCCGCCGCGATCTTGGCGGCGATCTCGGTGCGAGCGGGACCAGACAGGTACTCCAGCTCGGCCTTGAGCTGGTCGTACGCCTCCTGAGTCAGCCAGGTGACGTTGTCGCTGGTCTGGGTCACAGGTGCTCCTCGTCGGTACTGGGGAATGCTTTGGGGATACATCGCGATAACAAATGAACGCCCTACTCAGAAGGGTGCACCTTCAAAGCGGGGCGAAACCACGAGCCTAACAATTACGTCCGGAATGGGGGAAGAAGTAAACGGGATGAATCCCGCAAGAATCGCGTCAGTGCAGGTCAGCGCGGGTCAGCGCGGTGTGGTGGGCGCGTGATCCCGTGTCTGCGGTCCCCGTGGGGGTGCGGTCCCCCTGCCGGGGCGCGTCAGCTCCCCGAGGCGGCCCGGCAGCCCTCGAGCTTCGTGGCGGCGGCGTGGCGGGTGGTACGCAGGGTGACGCGCTCGGTGAAGTGATCCTCGCGACGGTCGAAGGTGAAGTCCTTGCGGCCCACCTCGGAGCCGTCGCTGCCGAGCGAGCGCACCGTACACACCCCGGCCTTGTCCTTGTCCTTACGGATCTCCAGGACCACCTGCACGGAGGTCTCCGAGACCGGCTTCGAGCGCAGGAGCTGGCCGGTGACCTCACTCTGGGTGATGTAGTGGATGCCGGACCAGGCGATCACGCCGAGCAGCCCGGCGCCCAGCACACCGCCGACGATCTTGAGCTTGCGGTCCGCACGCGCGTCCGCCGAGCGGCCGTAGCGACCGTCGGGCACTCCTTCGCGTGCCGCAGCCATGATCGTTCCTCCGGGTCGGGGCTGGTCGGGAGAACAGGAATGAAACGCCTCCCGCTTCGGTCACTATAGGAGGCGCCCCGACACACCGATAAGACGGGCCATGACCAGTGACCGAGGACGAAGTCTTGACTGAGCAGCTGCGACTGATGGCCGTGCACGCCCACCCCGACGACGAGTCGAGCAAGGGCGCGGCCACGATGGCCAAGTACGTGTCCGAGGGGGTGGACGTGCTGGTGGCCACCTGCACGGGCGGCGAGCGCGGCTCCATCCTCAACCCCAAGCTCCAGGGCGACCCGTACATCGAGGAGCACATCCACGAGGTCCGCGCCAAGGAGATGGACGAGGCGCGCGACATTCTCGGCGTCAAGCAGGAGTGGCTGGGCTTCGTCGACTCCGGCCTGCCGGAAGGCGACCCGCTGCCGCCGCTGCCCGAGGGCTGCTTCGCCCTGCAGGACGTGGACGAGGCGGCCGGGCGGCTGGTGAAGCTCATCCGCGAGTTCCGTCCGCACGTCGTGACGACGTACGACGAGAACGGCGGATACCCGCACCCCGACCACATCATGACCCACAAGATCACGATGGTGGCCTTCGAGGCGGCCGGCGACCCGTCCCGCTACCCCGAGGCGGGCGAGCCGTGGCAGCCGCAGAAGCTCTACTACAACCAGGGCTTCAACCGTCAGCGCACCCAGGCGCTGCACGACGCGCTGCTGGAGCGCGGCATGGAGTCCCCGTACGGGGAGTGGCTGGAGCGCTGGCACACCATGGGGCGCGAGCGCACGCTGACCACGTTCGTGCCCTGCGGCGACTTCTTCGAGATCCGCGACAAGGCGCTGATCGCGCACGCCACGCAGATCGACCCGGACGGCGGCTGGTTCCGCGTGCCGCTGGACCTGCAGCGGGAGGTCTGGCCGACGGAGGAGTACGAGCTGGCGAAGTCGCTCGTCGGCACGTCCCTCCCCGAGGACGACCTCTTCGCGGGCATCCGCAACAATTGACCCCATGATGAGCTCCCTCGCCGCCACCCAGCTGGTGCCGCTCGCCGAAGAACTCGACAAGAACAAGGTCACCCCCGGTGTCCTCGGCTTCATCGTCTTCGCCGTCATCGGCGTGGCGGTGTGGTTCCTGATGAAGAGCATGAACAAGCACATGAAGCGGGTGGACTTCGCGGAGGAGCCGGACGCCTCCGGCGCGGCCCCGGCGTCCTCGGCCGCGCCTTCGAAGACCCCCTGACCCCGGCGCGGCGGGCCCGTTTCCACCACGGCGGCGCGTTCCGGCGCTGCCGGCTCGGCACCGCCGGGCATCGCCGTTGAGCGTCTCGCCGTCGCGGCGGGTGGGGTTGTGCCGCCGTGGCGGTGATCAGCTGTGCCGGTGCGTTCCGGCGGCGGCGGGCCGGTGTCGGCCGGAATGTGTGTCGCCGCTGCCGCGGGGATTGTTTCCGCCGCGGCGGTGATCAGCCACGGCGGCGCGTTCCGGCGGTGCCGGGCCGAGGCCGGGCGAGGGGTGGTGCCCGGCCGGGCGGGGCCCGGTTCGCCGGGTCGTTGCCGGCTCGGCACCGCCGGGCATCGCCGTTGAGCGTCTCGCCGTCGCGGCGGGTGGGGTTGCGCCGCCGCGGCGGTGATCAGCTGTGCCGGTGCGTTCCGGCGGCGGCGGGCCGGTGCCGACCGGAATGTGTGTCGCCGCCGCGGAGATTGTTTCCGCCGCGGCGGTGATCAGCCACGGCGGCGCGTTCCGGCGGTGCCGGGCCGAGGCCGGGCGAGGGGCGGGGCCCGGTTTGCCGGGTCGTTCGGGTCGGTGCCGCCGGGCATCGCCGTTGTCGCCGTCGCGGCGGGAGCCCGGGCGCGGACACGGGGACGGTGGCGGCGGCCCGTAGGGAACGTCGTGCGCGAGGATGGGCGCATGCCCAACCGTTTGGCGCACGAGACGTCCCCTTACCTCCTCCAGCACGCCGGCAACCCGGTCGACTGGTGGCCGTGGTCGCCCGAGGCCTTCGCCGAGGCGCGGCGCCGTAACGTGCCGGTGCTGCTGAGCGTCGGCTACTCCAGTTGCCACTGGTGCCACGTCATGGCGCACGAGTCCTTCGAGGACGACGCCACCGCCGCCCTCCTCAACGAGCACTTCGTCTCCGTCAAGGTCGACCGCGAGGAGCGGCCCGACATCGACGCCGTGTACATGGAGGCCGTCCAGGCCGCCACGGGCCAGGGCGGCTGGCCCATGACGGTCTTCCTGACGCCCGAGGCCGAGCCGTTCTACTTCGGCACCTACTTCCCGCCCGCCCCCCGGCACGGCATGCCCGGCTTCCAGCAGGTCCTGGAGGGCGTACGGGCCGCGTGGCGCGACCGCCGCGACGAGGTCGGCCAGGTCGCCGGGCGCATCGTGCGGGAGCTGTCCGAGCGCACGCTCGCCCTCGGCATGCAGGGGGGCAAGGGCGAGCCGCAGCCCCCGTCCGCCGAGGAGCTGTCCGCCGCGCTGCTCGCGCTCACCCGTGACTTCGACGCGGTGCGCGGCGGTTTCGGCGGGGCGCCGAAGTTCCCGCCGTCCATGACGCTGGAGTTCCTGCTGCGCCACCACGCCCGTACGGGCTCCGCGGGCGCCCTGGAGATGGTGCAGGCCACCTGCGAGGCGATGGCCCGCGGCGGCATCTACGACCAGCTGGGCGGCGGTTTCGCCCGCTACTCCGTGGACGCGGAGTGGGTGGTCCCGCACTTCGAGAAGATGCTCTACGACAACGCCCTGCTCTGCCGCGTGTACGCCCACCTGTGGCGGGCCACCGGCTCGGAGCTCGCCCGCCGCGTCGCGCTGGAGACCGCCGACTTCCTGGTCCGGGAGATGCGCACCGACCAGGGCGGCTTCGCCTCCGCGCTGGACGCCGACAGCGAAGCCGTAGACGGATCCGGGCGGCACGCCGAGGGCGCCTACTACGTGTGGACGCCGCAGCAGCTGCGCGACGCGCTCGGCGATCAGGACGCCCTGCTCGCGGCGGCGCACTTCGGCGTCACCGAGGAGGGCACGTTCGAGGAGGGCGCCTCCGTCCTCCAGCTGCCCGATTCCGAGCAGCTCCTGGACGCCGGCAAGCTCGACTCCGTGCGCCGCAGGCTCCTCGCGGCGCGCGAGCAGCGGCCCCGCCCCGGCCGCGACGACAAGGTGGTCGCCGCCTGGAACGGGCTGGCCATCGCCGCGCTGGCCGAGACCGGCGCGTACTTCGACCGCCCGGACCTGGTCCAGGCCGCCACCGACGCCGCCGACCTGCTGGTCCGTACGCACATGGACTGGCAGGCCCGGCTCTTCCGCACCTCCCTGGACGGCACGGCCGGCACCCACGCGGGCGTCCTGGAGGACTACGGCGACGTGGCCGAGGGCTTCCTCGCGCTGAGCGCGGTCACCGGTGAGGGCGTGTGGGTGGACTTCGCGGGCCTGCTGCTGGACACGGTCCTCACCCGCTTCACCGGCGCGGACGGCGCGCTCTTTGACACCGCCGACGACGCGGAGGCGCTCATCCGCCGCCCGCAGGACCCGATGGACAACGCCACGCCGTCGGGCTGGACCGCCGCCTGCGGCGCTCTGCTGACGTACGCCGCGTACACCGGCAGCACCGCGCACCGCGAGGCCGCCGAGCGGGCGCTGGGCGTCGTGCGGGCGCTGGGCCCGCGGGCGCCGCGCTTCATCAGCTGGGGTCTGGCGGTGGCCGAGGCCCTGCTGGACGGGCCCCGGGAGGTCGCCGTCGTGGGCCTGCCCGACGACCCGGCCACCGCGGCGCTGCACCGCACCGCGCTGCTGGCGACGGCCCCCGGCCTGGCGGTCGCCGTCGGCGCCCCGCCGTCGGCGGACGAGCCGGCGGCGGTGGAGGTGCCGCTGCTCGCGCACCGGCCGCTGGCCGACGGGCGGGCGGTGGCGTACGTGTGCCGCGGGTTCACGTGTGACGCGCCGACGACGGATCCGCAGGCGCTGGCGGAGAGCCTGCGCTGAGCCGGCCCGTCGGCCCGTAGGCCCGCCGGCCCGCCGGGCAGTGGGCCGGCGGGCCGACGGCCGGACTCCGGAGCGTTCTAGAGCGTCAGACCCCGCGCCAAGACGTCCAGCGTCCGCTCCGTGACCTCCACGAGGTCGTCCGCCTGGCCCTGTTCGACCCAGCACATGACGGCCTCGTTCGTCGCGGCGACGACCGCGGTGACGACGACGCGCAGTTCGATGTCGTCGGCCGGGCGCCCGGTGCGCTCGGCCAGGACCGCGCGGAGCATGCGCGTCGTCTCCGTCATGCCCTCGGCCGCGCGGGCGCGCAGGGCGGGCACCTCGCGCATGAGCCGGGTGCGCTGGCGGAGCTCGGTGGAGTCCTGGTCGATGACGCGCCGCATCGAGTCGAGGATGCCCTGCCGGAAGGCCTCGACGGGGGCCTCCTGCGCCGGGCGGGCCCGGATCGCGGCCTCCAGCACCGGGTCGTACTCGTCCGTGAGGACGATGTCCTCCTTGGTGGGGAAGTACCGGAAGACGGTGCTGGGGGAGACGTCGGCGGCTTCCGCGATCCGGTCGACCGGCGTCGCGTCGTACCCCTGCTGCTCGAAGAGCCGGTACGCGGCGCGGCGGATCGCCTGACGGGTCTGGATCTTCTTCCGTTCGCGCAGTCCGAGCCGGGGCCCGGTCTGCGCGGCGGAAGGCGTTTGTGCGGAAGCCATGGCTGCATTCTCAGGCATCGGCCTTCCGGGGAACCACTTCGCGGGCGCCGGCCGGCCGCGGCGCCGCGGCGGGCCTGCCGGGCAGGAAGGCGGCGGTGAGGGCCGCGGCGGCGACGGCCGCGCAGCCGCAGGCGAGCAGGGCGAGGTCCATGCCGTGGACGAAGGCGGCGTCCGCCGACCGGGCGAGTGCGGCGTCCCCGAGCCGCCCGGCCACCTGGTGGGCGGCCACCACGGAGTCGCCCGCGGCGCTCGCCGCGGCGGGAGGAAGACCGCCGGTGTCCAGGCGCCCGGCGAACGAGCCGGCGATGAGGCTGCCGAGCACGGCGACTCCGACGGCCCCCGCGACCTGACGTAGCGTCATCAGCAGCCCGGAGCCGCTGCCCGCCCGGTCCCGGGGCAGGGCGCCGAGCGCGCCGTCCATCGCCGGCAGGATCCCGAAGCCGAACCCGAAACCGGCGAGCGTCAGCCACAGGGCGGTGAAGCCGTAGCCGTCGCCGGGGTCCGTGCGGCTGCCGGTCAGCGCGGCGGCGGCGAGGACGAGGAGGGCGCCGGGGATGACGACGCGGGACCCGAAGCGCTTGGCGAGGGGGCCGGCGGCGCGCGAGGCCACCAGCAGCCCGCCCATCATCGGCAGCATCCGCAGCCCGGTGCCGAAGGCGTCCTGGCCCTGGACCGTCTGCAGGTGCTGGGGCACGACGAACAGCAGGCCGGTGAGCACGAAGGTGACCAGGGCCGCGGCCAGGGTGTTCCAGCGGAACGCCCGGTCGCGCAGCAGCGTCACGTCCAGCACGGGCCGGGCCGAACGGCGCTCGCGCAGCACCAGGGCGGTGAGCAGGAGGACCGCCGCGGCGAGCGCGGCGAGCACGAGGGGCGAGGACCAGCCGCGCGCCGGACCCTCGTTGACGCCGGTGATGAAGGCGGCCAGGCCGGTGACGGTCAGGGCGGTGGACCGGAGGTCCACCCGCGGCGCGGCGGGGTCCCTGGTCTCGGGGAGCAGGAAGAGGCACGCGGCGATGCCGAGGACCACGAGCGGGACGTTCACGAGGAAGACCGACCCCCACCAGAAGTGGTCCAGCAGCCAGCCGCCGACGATCGGGCCGAGCGGCATGCCGAGCGCGGAGGCGGCCGAGACGGCGCCCAGCGCCCGGGAGCGCTCCTCCGCGGGGAAGAGCGACGGCAGTACGGACAGAGCGAGCGGCATGATCAGCGCGCCGCCCGCGCCCAGGACCACGCGGGCGGCGACGACGAGCCCGGGGCTGGTGACGAAGGCCCCGAAGAGCGATCCGGCCAGGAAGACGCCGAGGCCGGCCAGGAGCATCCGGCGGCGGCCGAAGCGGTCGCCGAGCAGGCCCGCGGGGAGCATCAGAGCGGCGAAGACGACCAGGTAGGAGTCGGCGATCCAGGTCTGTTCCGCGCTGTCGGCGCCCAGCTGCGCGGCCATCTCGGGCAGGGCCACGTTCAGGATCGTGCCGTCGAAGCCGAGGACGAGCATGCAGGCGACGAGGGCTCCGAGGGCCCACCAGCGGCGGGGGTCGGGCCGGGTGCTCATGGCACACCTCCGGTAGAGAAGTCCGAATCGAAGCCGGAGTAAAAGTCAAATGACAGTAACTCTCAAAAGATTGACACTGTCAATCAGGGGAGGGGGCGGGCAGAGGGGAGTCCGGGCAGGAAAAAACGGCCGCGACCTCGGTGGTCGCGGCCGTTCCGGTGACGGCGGGGCAGGAGCTCAGGCGTGCGTGTAGGCCACCAGGGAGATGCCGACGTAGTGCACGATGAAGGCCGCCAGCGTGAGCGAGTGGAAGACCTCGTGGAAGCCGAACCAGCGCGGCGAGGGGTTCGGCCGCTTGATGCCGTAGATCACCCCGCCGGCGCTGTAGAGCAGCCCCCCGACGACCACCAGGACGAGGACGGCGATGCCGCCCTTGCTCAGGAAGTCCGGGAGGAAGAAGACCGCGGCCCAGCCCATGGCGATGTAGCAGGGGGTGTAGAGCCAGCGCGGGGCGCCGACCCAGAAGACGCGGAAGGCTATGCCCGCCGCGGCGGCCGCCCAGACGGCCCACAGCAGCACTTGTCCGCGGCTGCCGGGGATCAGCAGCATCGTCAGCGGGGTGTACGTGCCGGCGATGATCAGAAAGATGTTCGCGTGGTCGAGGCGGCGCAGGACGGCGTTGGCGCGCGGGCTCCAGTCGCCCCGGTGGTAGAGGGCGCTGATGCCGAAGAGCGATCCCGCGGTGAGGACGTAGACGGCGCACGCGATCCGGCCGCGCGTGCTGTCGGCCAGGGCGGTCAGGAAGACGCCGGCGATCAGCACGGCGGGGAACATCCCCGCGTGCAGCCAGCCGCGCAGGCGCGGCTTCGCGGGGACCGGCGGGTCGGCGGGCAGGACGGCGGCGGAGGGTGCAGCCTCGGCGGGGAGGGCTGCTGCGGCCGCGGCGCCGGCGGGCGCGGGGAGCGCGGAAGGCGCTGCGTCGGGCGCGGGAGTCATGGCCGACATGCTACCTACGCCACCGTAAGTTACGGATCAGTATCGCGTGGCGATGGTCACGGGAGCGCCCCCTGGACAGAAGCACTGCGGAGTCGGATGATCAAATGAGTGCGGGCGGCACCGGATGAGCAGTCACGAAGCGTCTGGGTCGCAGCCCCCAAGGGGCATCCATCCATAGAAGCGGACTTCGCGGGCGAAACAGGCGAGTCCGTCAACCCTCAATTTCTACGCCGGGCAGTGTGGATTCCGGCGGGACGGAGCGATCGTGGCGCGCAGTGATGCGGCTCCCACCACCCCCACCCAGCACCAGGAGCTGATCTCCTGGGTCGACGAGATCGCCGCCCTCACCCAGCCGGACCGCGTGGTCTGGTGCGACGGTTCCGAGGCGGAGTACGAGCGCCTGTCCGAGGAACTCGTCCGCAAGGGCACCTTCAGGAAGCTCGACCCGGTCAAGCGCCCCAACTCGTACTACGCCGCCTCCGACCCCAGTGACGTGGCGCGCGTCGAGGACCGCACGTTCATCTGCTCCGAGAAGGAGGAGGACGCCGGCCCGACCAACCACTGGAAGGCCCCCGCCGAGATGCGGGAGATCTTCCAGGGCAAGGACGACCAGGGCGGCATCTTCCGCGGCTCCATGCGCGGCCGCACGATGTACGTCGTGCCCTTCTGTATGGGCCCGCTCGGCTCCCCGCTGTCCGCGATCGGCGTCGAGATCACCGACTCGGCCTACGTCGCCGTCTCCATGCGCACCATGACCCGGATGGGCCAGGCCGTCCTCGACGAGCTCGGCACCGACGGCTTCTTCGTCAAGGCCGTCCACACCCTCGGCGCGCCGCTCGCCGAGGGCGAGGCCGACGTCCCGTGGCCGTGCAACACCACCAAGTACATCTCGCACTTCCCCGAGGACCGCGAGATCTGGTCCTACGGCTCGGGTTACGGCGGCAACGCCCTGCTGGGCAAGAAGTGCTACGCCTTGCGCATCGCCTCGGTGATGGCCCGCGACGAGGGCTGGCTCGCCGAGCACATGCTCATCCTCAAGCTCACCCCGCCCCAGGGTGACTCCAAGTACGTCGCCGCCGCTTTCCCGTCCGCCTGCGGCAAGACCAACCTCGCCATGCTGGAGCCCACCGTCTCCGGCTGGACCGTCGAGACCATCGGCGACGACATCGCCTGGATGCGCTTCGGCGAGGACGGCCGCCTCTACGCCATCAACCCCGAGGCCGGCTTCTTCGGCGTCGCGCCCGGCACCGGCGAGCACACCAACGCCAACGCCATGAAGACCCTGTGGGGCAACTCCGTCTTCACCAACGTCGCCCTCACCGACGACGGCGACGTGTGGTGGGAGGGCATGACCGAGGAGCAGCCCGAACACCTGACGGACTGGAAGGGCAACGACTGGACCCCGGCCTCGGAAACCCCGGCGGCCCACCCCAACGCCCGCTTCACCGTGCCCGCCTCGCAGTGCCCGATCATCGCGCCCGAGTGGGAGGACCCCAAGGGCGTGCCGATCTCGGCGATCCTCTTCGGCGGCCGCCGCGCCTCCGCCGTCCCGCTGGTGACCGAGTCCTTCGACTGGCAGCACGGCGTCTTCCTCGGCGCCAACGTCGCCTCCGAGAAGACCGCGGCCGCCGAGGGCAAGGTCGGCGAGCTGCGCCGCGACCCGTTCGCCATGCTGCCCTTCTGCGGCTACAACATGGGCGACTACATGGGTCACTGGATCAAGGTCGGCCAGGACAAGGACGCGGCCAAGCTGCCGAAGATCTACTACGTGAACTGGTTCCGCAAGGACGCGGACGGCCGGTTCGTGTGGCCGGGCTTCGGCGACAACAGCCGCGTCCTGAAGTGGATCGTCGACCGCCTCGACGGCCGCGCCGAGGGCGTCGAGACCCCCATCGGCGTGCTGCCGACCCGCGAGGCGCTCGACACCGAGGGTCTGCGCATCTCCGACGAGGACCTCGACCTGCTGCTCACGGTGGACGAGGAGGTCTGGCGCGAGGAGGCCGCACTGATCCCCGAGCACCTGAACACCTTCGGCGACCACACCCCGAAGGAACTGTGGGACGAGTACCGGGCGCTGGTGCGGCGCCTGGGCTGACGGCCCGAGTCGCACGTGACGCCCGCCCCGGCTCCCGGGGCGGGCGCCACTACTCCTCCTCGGGGATGCCGAGAGCCGTCGCGTGAGCGCGCAGGCGCTCGGCCGCGAGGGCCCGGCCCGCCGCGTCGCCGGCCGACGCGGCGACGACCAGGGCCTGACCGGCCAGCTGGTGGGCGCGCTGGTGAAGGGCGTTGATGCGGGCGGGGGTGGGGTGGCCCGCCGACGGGGCCGCCCGGAGCGGGGTGGTGCCGCTCATGCGGGTGATGCCGTCGGCGAGACGGTCGGCGGCGTCGTCCAGCGTGCCGGACGGCGTGAGGGCGCGCAGCTCGTCGGTCACGGTCAGCAGCGCGGTGAGATGTCCCGCGAGCCGGATGTCCAGCTCTTCCTCGCGGGAACGGTGCAGGACGCGCTTGCTCCAGCGCTGTGCGGCCAGGCTGTGGACCGATTGCGTCCGGATCGGCTCGTACATGGATGGCCTCCTGGGAATGCCTCAGAAGGCCATCCTAACTTAGACGGCGTCTAAAGTTGTCTTCTCTATAGATAACCGGTCCGCCGACCGGCTGCAGCTGCTACGGGCTTCTACGGGCCACTACGGCCACCACGGCCACCACGGCCACTACAACCACTACAACCACTACGGGCTTCTACGGCTGCCCGTAGCCGTCCAGGAAGTTCCCGATCCGCGTCACCGCGTCCGCCAGATCCGTCGCGCTCGGCAGCGTGACGAGGCGGAAGTGGTCCGGCTCCGGCCAGTTGAAGCCCGTGCCGTGCACGACCATGATCTTCTCGGCGCGGAGCAGGTCCAGCACCATCTGCCGGTCGTCCTTGATCTTGTAGACCTTCGGGTCCAGGCGCGGGAAGGCGTACAGCGCGCCCTTGGGCTTCACGCACGTCACGCCCGGGATCTGCGTCAGCAGCTCGTGCGCGACGTCGCGCTGCTCCAGCAGCCGGCCGCCGGGCAGCACCAGGTCGTTGATCGACTGCCGGCCGCCGAGGGCCGTGGCCACCGCGTACTGGGCGGGCATGTTGGCGCACAGCCGCATGTTGGCCAGGATCGTCAGGCCCTCGATGTAGCTGTCGGCGTGGGCCTTGGGGCCGCAGACCGCCAGCCAGCCGCTGCGGTACCCGGCCACCCGGTAGGCCTTGGACAGGCCGTTGAAGGTGAGGGTGAGCAGGTCCGGGGCGATGGCCGCGGTGGGGGTGTGGGTGACGCCGTCGTAGAGGATCTTGTCGTAGATCTCGTCCGAGCAGACGATCAGGTTGTGGCGGCGGGCGATCTCGGTCAGACCGCGCAGCATCTCGTCGTCGTACACCGCACCCGTGGGGTTGTTCGGGTTGATGATGACGATGGCCTTGGTGCGGTCGGTGACCTTGCGCTCGATGTCCGCCAGGTCCGGCATCCAGTCCGCCTGCTCGTCGCAGCGGTAGTGCACGGCGGTGCCGCCGGCCAGGGAGACCGAGGCCGTCCACAGCGGGTAGTCCGGGGCCGGTACGAGGACCTCGTCGCCGTCGTCGAGCAGGGCCTGCATCGACATCTGGATCAGCTCCGAGACGCCGTTGCCGAGGTAGACGTCCTCGACGGACAGCTCGATGCCCTTGGTCTCGTAGTGCTGCACCACCGCGCGGCGGGCCGAGAGCAGGCCCTTCGCGTCGCCGTAGCCGTGGGCGTCGCCCACGTTGCGCAGCATGTCCTCGAGGATCTCCGGCGGGCACTCGAACCCGAAGATCGCGGGATTGCCGGTGTTGAGCTTGAGGATGCGGTGACCTGCCGCCTCCAGCCGCATGGCCTCCTCGAGCACCGGGCCACGGATTTCGTAGCAGACGTTGGCGAGCTTCGTTGACTGGATCACCTGCATGACGGCCACCATACGGGGGCTCCGGACGGCGTGCTCACCGTTTCCCGGCGCGCCGACGCCGCCGCGGAGCGGCCGGTCAGGCCGCCGCGGTGCGCCGGACGCTCCGGCCCGCCAGGACGTCCGTCCGGCGCCCGTCTTCCATCACAAAGCGTCCGGCAATCAGGACATAAGGAATGCCGGTCGGAAGCGTCCGAGGGGCTTCGAAAGTGGCACCGGCGGCCACCGTCTCCGGATCGAAGAGAACGAGATCGGCGCGGTGTCCGACCCGTACGAGACCCCTGTCCGGCAGCCTCAGACGCGCCGCGGGACGTGACGTGAGATGCGCCACGCACTCCTCCAGGGAGAGCACACCGAGCTCGCGCGCGTACCGGCCCAGGTAGTGCGGAAACGTGCCGTACGCGCGCGGATGCGGCTTCGCGCCGTGCAGGATGCCGTCGCTGCCGCCCGTGTGCACGCGGTGCCGCATGATCGTGCGGACGTTCTCCTCGTGGCCCACGTGCTGGAGGATCGCCGGCCCCAGCCGGTCGGCGAGCAGCAGCCGGCGCGCGGTCGCCCACGGCTCCTCGCCGCGCTCGCGGGCGGTGCGGGCGATCGTCCTGCCGACGTGGGCCGCGGCGAGCCGTGGGTCCGTGACGCCCGAGACCTCGATCGCCTCCCAGTCGATCGGCACGCCGTGGCAGCCGTCTGCGCCCTCCACCTCCATCGCGTACCGGATGCGCTCGGCCGTCGCGTCGTCGCGCAGGCGCGCCAGCACCGCCTCCGGGCCGCCCTCGCCCGCCCAGCTCGGCAGCATCGCGACGAGCGTGGTGCAGCCGGGGGTGTAGGGGTACGTGTCGAGCGAGATGTCCGCGCCGCCGGCGAGCGCCGCGTCGAGCAGGGCCAGCAGCTCGGGGGCGCGGCCCTCGTTCACCCCGAAGTTCATGGTGGCGTGGGCCAGGTGCAGGGCGCAGCCGGCCGCCCGGGCCAGGTCGATCATCTCCTCGTACGCGGCGAGGGCGCCCGCGCCGTACGAGCGGTGGTGCGGGCAGTAGTAGCCGCCGTACGCGGCGACCACGCGGCACAGCTCGGTCAGCTCGGCGCCGTCCGCGTACATGCCGGGCGTGTACGTGAGCCCCGACGACAGGCCGACAGCGCCCTGCTCCAGGCCCTCGGCGACGAGCTGCTTCATACGGGCGAGCTCGGCCGGCGCGGCGGGCCGGTCCTCCCAGCCGACCGCGAGCGCGCGGACGGTCCCCTGCGGGACGAGGTAGGCCGCGTTGACGGCGACGCCCTCGCCGCCGAAGCCGTGGTCGAGGCGGTCCAGGTACTCCCCGACGGAGCGCCAGGTGAGGCCGACGTCCGAACCGTCACCGTTCCAGCCGGTGATCTGCGTGCGGACCTCGCCGAGCGTGCGGTCGTCGACGGGCGCGTACGACAGGCCGTCCTGCCCGATGACCTCCAAGGTCACGCCCTGCGCGGCCTTCGCCTCGTGGGAGGGGTCGCGCAGGAGCGCCAGATCGCTGTGGGCGTGCATGTCGATGAAGCCGGGGGAGAGGGCGAGGCCCGTCGCGTCGACCACGCGACGGGCGGAGGGCCGGCGCTCGCCCTCGCGTGCGATGACGGCGATCCGCCCTCCGTCCAGGGCGACGTCCGCCCGGTAGGAGGGCCCACCGGACCCGTCGACGACGCGCACGTTGCGGAAGACGGTGTCCATGGACGTTCACGTTCCCTTCGGGGTCCGGTCGGCGGGGCCGGCGGCGGATCGGCGGCGGGGTCTAGAAGAACGTGCGGACGTAGTCCGTGACCGTGCCGTCCTCCGCGGCCAGCGGGATCAGCTGCCACTTGTCGAACACCGTGCACGGGTGCGACAGGCCCAGCCCCACCCAGTCCCCGACCTCCAGCTCCACGCCCTCCGACACTTCCACGAACGCGTGCTGGTCGGCCAGACCGATCACGGTCATGCCGTCACCGCCCTCCCGCACCGACCCGTCCCGCGCCGAGCGCACCGCCCGCACCACCGGCAGGTCCAGGTCGTAGGGGACGTCGCGCTTGCCCGCGTTGAGGTAGGCACGGCCCGGCTCCGGACGGGAGACCACCTGGGCCCAAAGGCGGAAGGCAGGCTTCAACTCCCCTTCCTCCGGGTGGCGGTTGAAGGGCGTCTTCTTCCGGTACGCGACGTCGTCGTGGGTGATGTACGCCCCCGACCGCAGCAGCTTCAGCACCGGCACCGACAGCGCCGGCAGCTCCGCGAACACCTCGGCGACCGCGTCGAACCACGCGCTGCCGCCCGCACTGACGACCACCTCCTCAACGCCGGCGAACCGCCCCGCCCCGTCGAACCCGACGGCCAGCGCCGTCAGCCGGCGCAGCCACGCGCGGACGAGGTCCCCGTCGGCAGCCGGGATCTCCGCCTCGTACCCGCCGACCCCGGCCAGCCGCAGCGTGCTCACGGCGGCCACCGCGTCGGCCACGGCCGTGCACTCGGCCTCGGTGCGGGCGCCCGTACGGCCGCCCGGGGCGCCCAGCTCGACGACCACGTCGAGCGGCCGGGAGGCGCCCGCCTCGCGCAGCGCGGCGTCCATCAGCTCGACGCCGCGCACGGAGTCGACGTAGGTGAAGAGGCGGAACTCCGGGTCGGCGTCCAGCTCGGCGGCGAGCCAGCGCAGGGCGGCGGCGTCCACGACCTCGTTGGCGAGGAAGACGCGGCGTATGCCGAAGGCGCGGTAGACACGCACCTGGGAGACCGTCGCGGCGGTGATCCCCCACGCGCCGTGCGCGATCTGCCGCTCCAGCAGCTGCGGCGCCATGGTGGTCTTGCCGTGCGGGGCGAAGGCGAGGCCGTGACCGGTGGACCAGCGCTCCATGAGGGCGAGGTTGTGGTCGAGCGCCTCGGCGGAGAGGGCGAGCACGGGCGTGGTGAAACCGCCCGTGAACAGCGAGCGGCGCTCGGCGGCCAGCGCGCCGACGGTCAGGCCCTCGGCGTCCGGGGGCAGGCCCTTGAAGCGGTGGTCGACGCGGGTGTCCGCGAGGCGGGCGACGGCGTCGTGGGCCGCGGTGTCGGTGGTCGCGTCGGCGCCGGTCGCGTCGGCGGTGGCCAATGGAGCCTCCCGGGGGGTCCGTGTGTACGTGTGGTGCGCGCGGATGTGGCGCTTTGTTGCGCAGAGTGCAATGCCCATTGCGCAGTGCGCTGGCTGCTGTCTAACATCCCGCCAAGTACGGGGTCAACGGTCATCTCGCGTCGTGGGAGCGACCGTGACAGGACGCGTACACAACCGGACACAACCGGACCGGACCGATCTGGACCGGGCCGATCTGGACCGGGCCTGCCGGACTGGACCGAGGAGCGAGAGCCGACCGTGACCGCACCCGCCGACCTCCCCGACGTCGTGTGCCTCGGCGAGTCGATGGTCGCCTTCCGCCCCGCGCGGACCGAGCCGGTCCCGCTCGCCGGCGTGCCGTCCTTCGACCGGGGCATCGGGGGAGCGGAGTCCAACGTCGCCTGCGCGCTGGCCGCCGCCGGGCACCGGGCGAAGTGGCTGGGCCGGGTCGGCGCTGACGCCTTCGGCGACCACCTGGTGGCGGCGATCGCGGCGTACGGTGTGGACGTCTCCGCGGTCCAGCGGGATGCCGGGCGGCCGACGGGCGTGTACTTCCGCACGGCGGGGGAGCGGGGCGTCGGGCTTCCCGGCTCCCCTTCCGGCTCCTCGCCCTCCGGTTCTCCTTTCGGCTCCTCGCCCTCCGGTTCTCCTTCCGGCTCCTCGCCCTCCGGTTCTCCTTTCGGCGCCGTCGCCGAAGTCCTCTACTACCGCGCCGGATCCGCCGCCTCCGCCATGTCGCCGGACCTCGTCCGCCGCGCCACCGCGTGGTCCGGCCGCATCCTGCACCTCACCGGCATCACCGCCGCGCTCTCCGCCGGCTGCCTCGCCCTCGTGCGCGGGCTCACCGAGCCCCACCCCGGCCGGCCCCTCGTCTCCTTCGACGTCAACTACCGCGTGGCGCTGTGGCGCGACGCCCCCGACGGGCCCGCGGTCCTGGCCGCCCTGGCCCGCCGGTGCGACCTCGTCTTCGTCGGCGAGGACGAGGCCGAGGCGGCCTGGGGCGTCCGCGGCACCGCGGCGATACGGGCCGCGCTGCCGGAGCCGCGGGTGCTCGTCGTCAAACACGGGGCGGCGGGGGCGACGGCGTACGTACGGAGTGCGGGCGAGGAGGAGGCGGCCGTCTTCGCCCCCGCCCTCTCCGTCGACGTCGTCGCCCCCGTCGGGGCGGGGGACGCGTTCGCGGCCGGCTTCCTCTCCGGCACCCTGCGCGGGCTGAGCGTGGAGCGCCGGCTGCGCCACGGCCACCTCATGGCCGCCGCAGCGCTGACCTCCCCGGGCGACCTGGCCGCCCCGCCCCGGCGCGAACTCGCCGACCGGCTGGCGGCCCTGGGCCCGCAGGAGTGGGGAAGACTGCGCCTGGGGCCGGGCTGGACCGAGGCCTCGCCGGGGCCAGGCACCGGATCCCCCGGGCCGGCCGGGGGCCCGGGTTCCACCGGGGGCCCTGGTCCCGCCGGGGACCCCGGTCCCACGGACCCCACCGACCCCACCGATCCCCTTGAGCGCACCACCCCCGCCGCGAAGGACCGCCCATGAGCCAGACCGTCGACCGCGCCCTGCGGATCCTTCCCCTGCTCGCCGAGGGGCCGGCCAACCTGGAGCAGGTGGCGGCCCGCCTCGACGTCCACAAGTCGACCGCCCTGCGCCTGCTGCGCACCCTCCACGAACACGGCATGGTCTACCGGCAGCAGGACCAGCGCTACCGCCTCGGCACGCGCCTGTTCGCCCTCGCCCAGCAGGCCGCCGAGAACCTCGACGTCCGCGAGATCGCCCACCCGCACCTCGTCGCGCTCAACGAGCGGTGCGGGCACACCGTGCACCTCGCCGTGTACGAGGACGGCGAGGTCCTCTACATCGACAAGGTCGAGAGCCGCTACCCCGTACGGATGTACTCCCGCATCGGCAAGCCCGTCGCGATCACCGTCGCCGCCGTCGCCAAGCTGCTCCTCGCCGACCTGCCCGAGCCCGAGCGCCGCGCGGTCGCCGAACGCCTCGACTACCCCGCCTACACCGCCCGTTCGACGCCGGACGCCACCGCCTTCCTCAAGGAGCTCGCGACCGTGCGCGAGCAGGGCTGGGCCACGGACTTCGGCGGGCACGAGGAGTCCATCAACTGCGTCGGCGCCCCCGTCCGCGGCACCGACGGCCGCGTCGTCGCCGCCTGTTCGATCTCCGCGCCCAACGTCGTCGTCGGCACGGGCGAGCTCCTCGAACTCCTCCCGCTGCTGCGCCGCACCGCGGAGGCCATCAGCGCGGAGTACTCCGGCACCACACCGCCACCGCCGTCACCCGTCAGGAAGTAGCCACGTCATGACCGAGAAGACCGAGAAGACCGAGAAGACTCAGAAGACCGAGAAGACCGAGAAGACCGAGAAGACTCAGAAGACCGAGAAGACCGCCGTCACGCCCCCCACCCACACCACCCCGCCCGCGAAGTTCTCGCACGGGGTGAAGAAGGGCAACATCCTGCAGGTCGCGGGGCAGGTCGGCTTCCTGCCGGCGGTGGAGGGGCAGCCGCCGACGCCCGCGGGGGACACCCTGCGCGAGCAGACCCTGCAGACCCTGGCCAACGTCAAGGCCGTCCTGGAGGCGGGCGGTGCGACCTGGGAGGACGTGATCATGATGCGGATCTACCTCACGGACACCGCCCACTTCGCGGAGATGAACGCGATCTACGACGAGTACTTCGCCGACCTGAAGTCCGTCCCCGCGGCCCGTACGACCGTCTACGTCGGCCTCCCCGCCGGCCTGCTCATCGAGATCGACGCCCTCGCCGTCCTCGGCTGACGCCGTCCCGAGCCCGGGGGGTTGCTCGTGTCCGTCACCTGCGCGGCCGGGGGCCGCACCGGAGGGCTCCCGGCCCTCGTACCGGGCACCGCCGGTCTGCTGACCGTCGCCGCGCTCGGCATCGCCCTGCTGCTCCTCCTGATCATCAAGGTCAGGCTGCAGCCGTTCGTGGCCCTGCTGGCCGTCTCGGTCGCCGTCGGCCTGGGCGCCGGGCTGTCCGTGACCGAACTCTTCGGCACGGTGCAGAAGTCCGGCGCCGTCCCGCTCGTCGAAGCGGGCATGGGCGGCACCCTCGGCCACATCGCCGTCATCATCGGGCTCGGCACGATGCTCGGCTCGGTGCTGGAGGTCTCCGGCGGCGCGGAGGCCCTCTCCGCACGGCTGCTCGCCCTCTTCGGCGAGCGGCGCGCGCCCCTCGCGATGGGGGTGACCGGCGTGGTCTTCGGCATCCCCGTCTTCTTCGACGTGGGCATCTTCGTCCTCGCGCCGCTCGTGTACGCGGCGGCCAGGCGCAGCGGGAAATCGATTCTGCTGTACGCGCTGCCGCTGCTGGCCGGGCTCTCCATGACCCACGCCTTCCTGCCGCCCCACCCGGGCCCGGTGGCCGCGGCCGGCCTGCTGCACGTGGACCTCGGCTGGGTGATCCTCATGGGCGCCGCGGCGGGCCTGCCGGCGGTCCTGGCGGCGTGGGCGTACGCGGCGTGGATCGGGCGCCGCGTCTTCGTCCCCGTCCCGGAGGAGATGGAGGCGGCGGCCGAGGAGGCGAGGAGGGCGGCCCCGATCCCGGACCCCGACCCGGACCAGGACCAGGACCAGGACACGGGGAAGGCCGAAGCGCCGGTCGCGCTCGGGACCCTGCTCGCCGTCATCGGCACGCCCCTGCTCCTCATCCTCCTGGCGACCTTCTCCTCCGTGGCGTTCGCACCGAGCACGGCCCGCTCGGTGGCCGAGTTCTTCGGCCATCCCTTCGTGGCGCTGACGATCGCCCTGCTCCTGGCGTACTGGCTGCTGGGCCTGCGCCGCGGCTGGTCCCTCGCGTCGCTGCAGGCCGTCTCGACCGCGTCGCTGAAACCGGTGGGCAACATCCTGCTCGTCGTCGGCGCGGGCGGGATCTTCGGCGCGGTCCTCAAGGCGAGCGGGGTGGCCCAGGCCCTGGCCGGCACGTTCGACGGCGCGGGGCTGCCCGTCGTCGTTCTGGCGTGGCTGCTCGCCGTGGCACTGCGGGTCGCGCAGGGGTCGGCGACGGTCGCGATCGTGACGACAGCGGGCATCATCGCCCCCCTGCTCTCCGGCGCCGGCCACTCCCAGGCCCACCTGGCCCTGGTCATCGTGGCGGTGTCAGCGGGTTCGATCTTCGCCTCGCACGTGAATGACGGCGGCTTCTGGATGGTGGCCAAGTACTTCGGCATCCCGGAACGGCAGACGCTGAAGTCGTGGACGGTCCTGGAGTCGGTGCTGTCGGTGGCGGGCTTCGCGGTGGCGGGGATTTTGACGGTGGTGGTGTGATGAAGGGTGATATATCCTCAAGATCAAAATGGAGGGGTGCGCCCGTATCCGGGCGTGACAAAGGGGAATTGGGGGACACGAGTGAAGACTTTCGTCAAGCTTGCGACCGTGGCCGCATCCGGTGCGGCGCTCGTGCTGACAGCGCCGGGCGTCGGTCAGGCGGCCGGTCGCGGTGACCTGCTCGTCAACACCATGAGCCTCAGGTGCCTGGAAATCGACAACTCGAGCCGGAGCAACGGTGCCCTCGCCCAGCAGTGGGCGTGCAAGGGCCAGGCCGGTGCCGTGTGGAAGTTCGTCAAGGTCGCCGGTTCCGGCACGGGGTCCCAGTACCGGATCGTCAACGCCAACAGCGGCAAGTGCCTGGAGATCGCTGACTCCCGCAAGGACGCGGGAGCCCCGATCCAGCAGTGGACGTGTGTGGACGGCGTCGCGACGCAGCTCTGGTACGAGGACCGCGGCACTCTCCTGAACAAGAACGCGGGGCTGGCCGTGAGCCTTCCGGAGCCCGGCGAGCCGGGCGACGTCGGCCCGGGCGGCGGTCGCGTGGTGCAGCCGAACCTGCAGGACGGCGCGCGGGCCGTGGCGGGCGTTGCGCCCCAGATATGGGACCACTGGGACCCGGCCTACCCGCCCGCCCCGGTCCAGGCCGGGTAGTACCGCTGCCCTACTGCTCCGCCGAGTACCGCTGTCCTACTGCTCCGCCGAGCCGTCCGGCCCGGCGGAGCAGTAGCACGTGCGGGTCGCCGTACCGCGAGCCGGCTACTGCTTGCAGTACTGCGCCTCCTTGCCGATCACCCGGTACATGCAGTCCGAGGCCTCCAGCAGCTGCAGCACTGCCTCGCGGTTGCGCGCGGTCTCGCGGTCGATCACCTCGTCCGGCGGGTAGAAGCCCCCGCCCGCTCCGCTCTCGTTCGGGTACATCTCGAAGGTGTACGAGAAGATCCGCTGGTCGCCCCAGAGCCAGTCGTCGATCGTGCCGTCGGTGACGTAGAGGTCGCTGGACTGCTCGGGCGTGTAGCCGTTGCTGGCGGCCATGGACTTGCCGAGGGTCGCGTAGACGTCGTGCTCGTCCTGGCTCATTCCGGGGCCGGTGTCGTTGTAGGTGTAGCCGAAGGGCCACAGCACCAGCTCGCTGTAGGTGTGGAAGTCGAGCGCCGTCCTGATCTGCTGCTTCCCGCCGACGACGCGGCTGCGCGCGAAGTCGGCGACGACCTTCACCTCGGGCGCGGACTCGGGGGCCGAGCCGCGGTAGGTCTCGGAGCCGGTGCTGCCGGAGGATCCGTTGCAGCAGCCCCACTTGAAGTTCCAGTTGCGGTTGAGGTCGGTGCCGCGGCTCGTGGACCCGGCGTTGGGCTGGCGGTTCTTGCGCCAGCTGCGGTACGAACCGGTGGCGATGTCGTATTCGCCGCCGTCGGGGTTGACGTCGGGCACGACCCAGATCTCGCGGTTGTCGACCATCTTGGTGACGCGCGGGTCGCTGCCGTACTTGGAGCCGAACTCCTTGAGCAGGTAGAGGGCCATCTCGATGGTGAGGTGCTCGCGCGCGTGCTGGTGCGCGGTGAAGAGGACCTCGGGTTCGTCCTCGTCGGCCGCCACGTTGTCACTGATCTTGACGGCGACGATCTCGCGGCCCTCGTAGGACTTGCCGATGACCTTCTTGCTCATGATCGCCGGATGTGCGGCGACGTCGGCGTCGATCTCCGCCATCGCCTCCCGGTAGTTGTGGTACTTGGCGTCGGCGGGCGGGAAGTCGTACGGCTCGGGGGAGCGGCCCTCGGAGCGGTCGGGCGGCCCGGGCAGCCGGCTGACCTGGTAGCCCATCCGGCGGATGCGCTCGGCCTGGGCGGCGTCCGCGGTGATCACGACGGAGCCGTGGCGCACGGCGTCGATGGCGACGCCGGTCGAGGCCAGGGCGGTGCGCTGGGCGGCGGTACGAGGGCCGGTGACCTCGTACGCCTGCGGCCTCTCCTCGGTGTCGCGGCTGTCGCGCGAGGCGGCCGGGACGGCCAGGGCCAGGGTGAGCACGGTGGCGAGGGCGGCGGCCCATCTGCCGTGCGAGCGGGGTCGCATGCGGTCTCCTGGGGGGTTCCGGATGTGCGACGGGTGGGGGATATGAGGGAC
>NZ_JBPQTS010000125.1:0-22965 GCF_051386455.1 Streptomyces sp. URMC 124 | reverse complement strand
ATCCTGCGTGCCAAGGGCATCCCGGCCTCGTACGACGGCATCAAGCGGAACGTGATGCGTGAGTCGACGGGTAACCCTCGTGCGATCAACGACTGGGACATCAACGCCGTCAACGGCGTCCCGTCCAAGGGTCTGCTGCAGATGATCGACCCGACGTTCAAGGCGTATCACGTCGAGGGCACGTCCTGGGACATCTACGACCCGGTCGCCAACATCACCGCCGCCTGCAACTACGCGGCCGACAAGTACGGCTCGATGGACAACGTCAACTCCGCGTACTGATCCACAGACACCGCGCGAGGGCGGTGGCACCCCTCATCAGGGGCGCCACCGCCCTCGCCGCATACCCGGGCCATGCCTCACAGGGGGACACGCCGGATGGCGACGAGCGCGGCGTCGTCGTCGAGGGAACCGCCGACGTGGGCGAGGAGGTCCTGGCGGATGCGCTGGATGAGGCGCTGGGGCTCGCGTTCGTTCCAGGAGGCCAGGCGCTCGGCGAGGGGGTAGAAGTTGCCGCGGGGGTCACGCGCCTCGATGACCCCGTCGGTGTAGAGCACGAGGAGGTCGCCGTCGTGGAAGGCGAAGGCCTCGGGTTCGTAGTCGTCCTCCGTCGTGGGGGTGCCGAGGCCGAAGGGCAGGTCGGGGTCGGAGACCGCCAGCGTGGTGACCTCGCCGTCGCGGACGATCAGCGGGGGCGGGTGGCCGCAGCTGACGAGGTGGACCAGGGGCCGGTCGTCGGGGATCTCCAGCACGGCCGCCGTCACGAAGCTCTCGCCCGCCGCGAGCTCGTCGGCGGGTTCCTCCGCGTCCCAGTAGACGGTGTTGTGCAGGTGGGCAACGAGACGGGCGAGAGGCGGGAAGCGGTGGGCGGCGGCGCGGAAGGCGCCGAGGAGCAGGGCGGCGTCCCCGACGGCGTTGAGCCCCTTGCCGCGGCAGTCCCCGATCAGGACGCGGGTCGCGCCGCGGGCGCGGACGGCCGCGTAGAGGTCTCCGCCGATCTGTGCCTCCGCCTCGGCCGCCGCGTACTCCGAGGCCAGCTCCAGGGGTCCGATGCGCGACGGAAGGGGCTTGAGCAGGACCTTCTGTGCGACGTCGGCGACCCATCGGGCCCGGTCCAGCGCCTGCTCGTGGCGTTCGCGCAGGGCGCGGAAGGCGACGATGAAGCAGACGGCCAGGAACAGGGCCCCGGTCTGCGTCTGGTGATCGGCGGTCGCGGTCCGGCCGAAGATGACGCCGAGGGCGATCTGGCCGCCTACGGCCAGGGCGCCGATGAAGGCGGTCAGTCGCTTGCCGCCGAAGGCCGCGGTGAGGGCCGGGGCCGCGATCAGCAGGGGGCCGAGGTGGATGTCGGGGCCGCTCAGCAGGTCGGCCGCCATGATGGCGGCGATGAGGAGCAGAGGGCCGGCAATCAGCGCGCGCCGACGTCCCGTGGAGCCGGGCCCCGCCGGAGGGAACTGAATGCGCATGCCCCTTGCTTACCTCTCCACCCCCTCTGTGCGGCTCCTACGACACGGGCCGGATGCGCAGCCGCCCTCCCTCCCGCAGGACGCCCGCCGTGCAGCAGGCCCGTGAAGGGCCCGGCCGCGCGACGGGCGGGTGGAATCAGCTCGGATTCGGCTGGAGCCGGCTGGAGCCGGTCGGAGCCGGTCGGAGCCGGTCGGAGTCAGCCGGAGTCAGCCGGAGTCAGCCGGAATCAGTCGGAGCCGCCGGATCAGTGGTTCGTGCCGGAGGCCCAGATCGCCTGGCTGCCGTCGTAGATGACGACGTTGCCGTCGTCCTGCACGACCAGGCGCGAACCCGGGTGTCCGCCGGTTCTGGACGACCAGACGGCCTTGCCCGAGCGGGTGTAGACCACGAAATTGCCGTCCTCCTGGAGAACGGCCCGCCACCCCTGGCCAACGGTTCTGGAGGCCCAGCGGGCTCTGCCGAACTCGTCGTAGATCACGAGGTTGCCGTCGGACTGCATGACCAGGTGGGCGGTGTCGGAGGCAAGCGACTGGTCCCGCTCCAAGGCGAACGGGGCGTAGACGGTACGGGTGGCCTGGACGCCCGGCTTGGCCGCCGCGCTCGCGGCGGCCGGGGTGGCCGCTGCCGCCGCGCTCGCGTGGCCCGCGGTCTGCGCGGCGCCCGCCTGCCCGGCGAAGGCGACGACGGAGAGTGCCACGGCCGCCAGCAGGGTGGTGGTCCTCGTGGTGGTGGTCCTCTTACTCACGAAAGTTCCTTTCGTCGAGTGGCGCATCCACCGCGGCCCCGGTCGGGGGCCGGGCGCGGTGCCCCGGTCAGCCTTGGGCGAGGCGCCCGGATGCGGCCGGATGGGGACTGCACCGGACTGTATGCATCCCCCGTGCGCCGGCCGCCGCCGTTCGCCTCGCGATGACGCATTCGTTTCACTGTTTGGCCGGAGCGTCAGCCGTGACGTACGCCCCTGCCCGCGCGGCCGCGACGGCAGCCGCGGCCGCGCGGTCCGCCGCCGCCTCGTCGAGCGCCGCGCCGGTGGTCAGCAGGCGGTAGTAGAGGGGAGCGGAGACGGACCGGACGACCTCGTGGGTGTCGGTCCCTTCGGGCAGCTCGCCTCGTTCGACGGCCTCCCGGACGCAGGGCTCCCACTCCGCGACGCGGGTGTCGTAGAAGAGGCGCAGGGCCGAGGCCGTCTCGTCGTTGCCCGTCGCGGCGGCGATCACCGCCTTGAAGAGCGGGCCCTGGCGCGGGTCGGCCAGCGTGCGCTGCACGAGGCGGGCGTTGGCGCGCAGGTCGCCTGCGAGCGTGCCGGTACGGGCGCGCGGGAGGGACTGCTCGGCCATGTCGGCGAGCAGGTCGGCGACCAGGCCGGAGGGCGTTCCCCAGCGGCGGTACACGGTCGTCCTGCCGACGTCCGCGCGACGGGCCACGTCGGCGAGGTCGAGGCCCGCGAGCCCGCCCTCGGCCAGTGCGTCTCCGGCGGCCTGCAGCACGGCGGCTCGCACGCGGGCGGTGCGCCCGCCGGGACGAACGGTTCCCGGTTCCGCACTCCTGGGCTCCATAACGGGACTCCTATTCCATTAGTGGCTCGGGCTCTGCTACGGTAAACCCATCTTAACGGGACGCCAGTCCCGGTAGCGGTGTCGTTCCGCGCCCGTGCGGCGCAGGGGCGGCACGAGGGGACACAAGGGGAAGGGAACCGCTGTGGAATTCCGACGACTGGGCGCTTCAGGACTGATGGTTCCGGCGCTGAGCATGGGCGCGGGCACGTTCGGCGGGCGTGGGGAGCTCTTCGGGGCATGGGGCAACACCGACGCCGAGGAGGCCCGGCGCCTCATCGACATCTGCCTCGAGGCGGGCCTCAACATGTTCGACACCGCCGACGTCTACTCCGCCGGCGCTTCGGAGGAGGTGCTCGGCGCCGCGATCAAGGGCCGCCGCGACGAGGTCATCCTCTCCACCAAGGCGGGCCTGCCCATGGGCGAGGGCCCGGCGGACGCGGGAACCTCCCGCTCACGCCTCGTCAAGGCCGTGGACGACGCCCTGCGCCGCCTCGGCACCGACTACATCGACCTCTTCCAGCTCCACGCCTTCGACGCGGGCACCCCCGTGGAAGAAGTCCTCTCCACCCTCGACGGCCTCGTCCGGGCCGGGAAGATCCGCTACACCGGCGTCTCCAACTTCGCCGGCTGGCAGTTGATGAAGTCCCTCGGCACCGCGGAGAAGCACGGTTACCCGCACTACGTCGCACACCAGGTCTACTACTCCCTCATAGGCCGCGACTACGAGTGGGAGCTCATGCCGCTCGGCCTCGACCAGGGCGTGGGGGCCGTCGTCTGGAGCCCGCTGGGCTGGGGACGCCTCACGGGGAAGATCCGCCGGGACCGGCCGCTGCCGGCCGGCAGCCGTCTGCACGCCACCGCCGACTACGGACCGCCCGTGGACGACGAGCTGCTGTTCCGCGTCGTCGACGCCCTCGACGAGATCGCTGAAGAGACCGGAAAGACCGTGCCGCAGATCGCCCTGAACTGGCTGCTGCAGCGCCCGACGGTCTCCTCCGTCATCATCGGCGCCCGCAACGAGGCGCAGCTGCGGCAGAACCTCGGCGCGATCGGCTGGAACCTGACCGCCGATCAGGTGGCGAGGCTCGACGCCGCGAGCAGCACCACCGCGCCGTACCCGTACTTCCCCTACGAGCGCCAGGAAGGCTTCGCCCGCCTCAACCCGCACCCGGTCCGGCGCATGGAGCTTCCGCAGAGCGCGGACGGCGAGGCGTAGGCGACGAGGCGCAGGCGGCGGATCTCCGTCCGGTCCGCTCCGCGGACCGCGAGCCGGACGGAGGCCGCAAGGGTCAGGCAGGCAGGACCGCTTCGACGGCCGAGACGACCTCGGGGGCGTCCGGCTCGGTCTGCGGGCTGAAACGAGCGACGACGCTGCCGTCCTGCGCGATGAGGAACTTCTCGAAGTTCCAGCGGATGTCACCGGTGTGACCCTGCGCGTCCGCCGTGTCCACGAGGGCGGCGTACAGAGGGTGCCGCTGCTCGCCGTTGACGTCGGTCTTCTCCGTCATGGGGAAGGTCACGCCGTAGGTGGCCGAGCAGAAGGACGCGATCTCCTCGGCGGACCCGGGCTCCTGCCCCATGAACTGGTTGCACGGCACGCCCAGCACCGTGAACCCGCGCGGGGCGTACTGCGCGTGCAGCTTCTCCAGCGCCGCGTACTGCGGGGTCAGGCCGCACTTCGAGGCGACGTTGACGACCAGGACGGCCTTGCCGCGGTACTGCGCGAGATTCGCGGGGCCGCCCTGGAGGGCGCCGATCTCCACGTCGTGGATGGACACGATGGCTCCTTGACTTCTGCTCGGCTGCTGCATGATCAGTTCGACTTGCCTGTGGGCCAGTATGCCTCTGCTCCTCTGCTCCTCTGCCCCTATGTCCGTCACGCACGGCCGCTTCACGACAACCCCGCGATCATGCGTCCGGGCCCGCAGGACCGGGCAGGCATGTACTGCCGTCCCGTCGGCCTCCGGCCGGAGGGCGGCGCTGTCACGGCGGCCGAGCGGGAGGAGCGGGAGTGGGATCGGACCGGCATGCTCAGGCGATGACGTTCACCGGCGCCGATGCGGTGCGGCACTACGAGAAGGCCTTGGAGGCCTTGCTCTTCTTCCGCTCGGAGGTCGTCACCGAGGCGGAGGCGGCGGTCGCCGACTCCCCGCGCTCGGTCATGGGCAACGTCCTCCTGGCCTACCTCGGTCTGCTGGGCACGGAGGAGAAGGACGCGGCGGCGGCGCGGAAGTCCTTCGAGGACTTCCGCAGGGGCGTGCACCTCTCGGAGGTGACTCCGCGGGAGCGGATGCACGTCGAGGCCGCCTCCTCCTGGCTGAACGGCGACCTCCTGGGAGCCGGCCGGGTGCTCGGCGAACTCCACGTCGCCCACCCGCGGGACGCGCTGGCCCTGGCGGTGGGGCATCAGATCGACTTCTTCACCGGCAACGCCGTGCTGCTGCGCGACCGCATCGGCGGGGCCCTGACCGCCTGGGACGAGGACGACCCGCACTACGGCCTGCTGCTCGGCATGTACGCGTTCGGCCTCGAGGAAGCGGGCCACTACGCGCAGGCGGAGCAGGCAGGCCTGTCCGCAGTGGAGCGCAACGCCCGCGACGTGTGGGGCATCCACGCCGTCGTCCACGCGTACGAGATGAGGGGGATGTTCGCCGACGGCATCCGCTATCTGGACGAGCGGACGGCCGACTGGGCGGACGGCAACTACCTCAACGTCCACAATTCGTGGCACTACGCCCTCTACAACCTGGCGGCGGGCCGTACCGACCGGGTCCTCGGCGTCTATGACGCCGTCCTGCACCACGGGGAATCGGCCGGGCTGGCGATGGAAATGCTGGATGCGGCGTCCCTGCTGTGGCGGCTTTACCTGGCCGGCGACGGAACCGGCCCTGACACCGGCGACGGAACCGGCATCGCCATCGACGCCGGTGATCGCTGGAGCGCGCTCTCCGACGCCTGGGCGGCACGGCAGGACGGCCCCTACTACGCCTTCAACGACGCGCACGCCGTCATGGCCCACGTCGGCGCGGGCCGGATCGCCGAGGCCGAGAGCCTCATCCGGGACCGGGAAGCCTGGGTGCGGCAGGCCGGCCCGCACACGGCCGGCCAGTCCAACCTGGCGATGACCGCCGAGGTCGGCCTGCCCGTGTGCCGGGCGTTCGCCGCCTACGGGCGGCGCCGCTACGACGACGTCGTCGCCCTCCTGCTCCCGATCCGGCACCGCCTGCACACGTTCGGCGGCAGCCACGCGCAGCGGGACGCCGTCCAGCGGACCCTGGTGGAGGCGGCCGTGCGCAGCGGCCACCACGACCTCGCGCGCACGCTCCTGAGCGAACGCCTCAGCGTACGGCCCCTGTGCCCGTACACCTGGGGTGCGCAGGCCCGGCTCGCCGACCGGCTCGGCGATACGGCGGGGGCCGATGCCGCGCGGCGTCGTGCCACCGCGCAGCAGGCCTCGGTGCCGGCATCGGCCGCGGCCTCGGTATCGGCATCGGCATCGGCATCGGCGGAGGTCTGAACCGGCGTGAGCACGTACACGTCGCCGTACACGTCCCCGTACACCCCCACCTTCGTCGTCGGCACGGGCCGCAGCGGCTCGACGGCGCTGTCCCGTATCGTCAACGCCCACCCGCACGTCCTCAGCCTGAACGAATTCATGGCCTCGGTGGGCGACACCGCCTTCCCCGAAGGCAAGCTGACCGGCGAGGAGTTCTGGCAGCCGCTCGCCCGCCCCGTGCCCCGCTACGAGCGGCTGATCCGCAGCGGGCTGCCGCTTCCGGAGTTCCTCTACACGCGCCGCCCCGGGCGGTACGCGTCCGAGACCACGGGCATTCCCGCGCTCTCCCTGATGGTGCTGCCCCACCTCACCGACGACCCGGACGCGCTCCTCGACGAACTGCGGGAGTCGGTCGTCGGCTGGCCCGAGCGCACCGCCGCCGAACACCACCTGGCGCTGTTCGGCCTGCTCTGCGCACGGTTCGGGCGCGCGGCCGTCGTGGAGCGCTCCGGCTACTCGACGCGCTGGATCCCGCAGCTGCGGGCCGCCTTCCCGCACGCACGTTTCGTACACCTGTTCAGGGACGGCCCGGACTGCGCCCTCTCCATGAGCCGCCACGTCGGCTTCCGCACGATCTGCCTGCTGCGCGAGATCAAGGCACGGGCCGGCGTCGAGGACCTCGCCGATCTGACCGACGAGCACGTGCGCGCCTTGCCGCCGGATCTGGCCCCGCTCCTCGAAGACCGCTTCGATCCGGCGCTCGTACGGGACCGGGACCTGCCGCTGCGGGGGTTCGGAACCCTGTGGTCGGACCTCGTCATCCAGGGCATCGCATTCCTCGGCCCCCTGCCCGAGGGCCGGCGCACCACCCTCGCCTACGAAGACCTGCTCGACGCCCCGCGCGAGGAACTGACCCGCCTCGCCGCGTTCGCCGGCGTCGACCCCCTCCCGCAGTGGCTGGACGCCGGGTGCGCGCTGCTCGACCACAGCCGGCGCGGCTCCGCCCGCCAGCTGACGGCCGCCGAACTCGGCGAACTGAGGGAGAGCTGCGCCCCGGGCATCCGGGCCCTGGAAGGGCAGCCGAGCCGCTGACCGGGCGTCCGATAAGCGCCCCGGGAGACTTGACCACGCATCCTCGGCGAGTGGCGGGTGTCACAAGCGGGGTTACCGGGCTCCGCCCGCCCTTCCCGCCAGGATGGGTTCATGGAGATAGGTATTGCCTTGCCCCAGTACGGCAGCCATGCCCGGACCGAGGTGATCGCGGGTTTCGCCCGGGACGCCGAGGCCGCCGGATTCGACTCCCTGTGGGTCGGTGACCGCGCACTGACCCCCGTGGCTCCCAGCGACATCTATCCGGGGCACACCCCCGAGAACCCCTACCCGGAGCAGTACAAGACCTTCCTGGACCCCCTCACCGTGCTGACCGTCGCCGCCACGGCCACCGGCCGCGTGCGGCTCGGCACCAGCACCCTGACCGCGCCCTGGCACCCGCCCCTGCTGCTCGCCCGGACACTCACCTCCCTCGACCGGGTCAGCGGGGGACGGCTGGACGTCGGGCTCGGCGTCGGCTGGCTGCGCGACGAATACACCGCCGTCAACGCCGACTTCGGCCGGCGTGGTGCCCGCCTGGACGAGATCCTCGACATCCTCTACGGCATCTGGAGCGAGACCGAGTTCGGCCACGACGGTCCCCACTGGAGCATTCCCCGCGCCCACGTCGGCCTCCGGCCCGCCCAGCGGCCCCGTCCGCCCGTCTACCTGGGCGGCTTCACTCCCGCCGCGATGCGCCGCATCGGCCGCCGCGCCGACGGCTGGGTCGGCGTCACCGTGGCGCCTGGGATGCACGCCGCGCTGTGGGGCGCGGCCCGCCGCGCCGCGGAGGAGGCGGGGCGCGACCCGGACGCCCTGAAGCAGCACATCCGGCACAACCCGCGCCCGGGCGCCTCGTACGAGGACATCGCCGAGGTCCTGGCCGGAGTGCGGGACTCCGGCGCCGACAGCTGCTTCATCGACCTGCAGCAGTCGGTCTCCGAACCGCAGGAGGCACTGGACCTCGGCATCAAGGTGCTGGAACGGGTCCGCGCGGGTGGTTGAGGGCCGGGGCGGACGTTACGTCAGGTGCCTGGCTCGTACGCTTTGAGGCCGCTCGACAGCTCGCCGCTCGACAGCTCGCCGCTCGACAGCTCGTCGCTCGACAGCTCGCCGGGGTGTCCGTCAGTCCGGTGCGCCGAATGAGTACGCGAGTGAGTACGCGTGCTCAGGACGGAACCGGCCGGGTTCCGGATGCTGTGATCATGACGACGACGCCTCACCTCGCCTTTCTGCCCGCGCCCCCGGCGCCCGTTCCGCCGGCCCGGCCGGGCAATCAGCGGATGCTCGTGGCCGGCGCGGTGGCGGCACTGGTCCTGCTGCTGGCCGCCGGCGTCGCCGCCGGTTGGTGGCTGACGCGTGACGAGGACTCGTCGCCCTTCGCCGGCCGCCCCCGGGTGACGGACGGCGCCGCCGGGCTCTCCTACGCGATCCCCGAAGGGTGGGAGCACCAGGAGCAAGGGAAGCTGATAGGCGCCTTCACCTCGTCGGTCACCAAGGAACACGCCGGTACCGGTCCAGGTACCGGCTCCGCTTCCGGCTCCGGCGACAGCACCCGCGGCGAAGGCGGCAGCACCGTCCTCGCCGGGCGCGCCGCGGCCGTGCCCCAGCCCGCCTTGCAGCGGCAGGCCGAGCGGGCGGCGCGCTCGAACGCGGTGTTCTTCTATCCCGACGGAAGCTCCGAAGTCGAGGAATCCCGGGCGGCGACGGTCGACGGCCGCCCCGCGCACACGGTGGCGCTGAGGGTGCGCGACGGCAAGCGCGGCGGCACCGGAGGCCCGGAAGGGTCCGGGGGCGAGGGGCATCTCCGCCTGACTCTGGTCTCGGTGGACGACAGCCGCTCGGCCTTCCTCCTCGGCATCGCCCAGCCGGGCGGCCCGGTGGAAGCCCGAGAGGTGGACCAGGTGATGGAGAGCGCCTCTCTGAACTGAACCGCAGAAAAACGGAACGACCCCCTCCGATCGGTGGGGGTCAGTCGTTCGCCCGGCGGGGGCCGGAGCGCCGACTGCCCTCCTTATGGCCAATATTCCCGGCTGTCCCCGTACGGCAGGATCATCGTCAACTTCCGCATCACCCCTCATGTCCCCCCTTGAAACAGAGGAGCAGTATGCGTGTTGCGATGAGACCTGCGAAGCCGGCGAGACGGCAGCGGCCCGCACTTCAGCGGATGTTCGCCACCACGGCCTTCGCCGGGATGATGGCCGCCGCCTCAGCGGAGCTCGCCCACGCCGCCCCCGCCCCCGGGCCCGGCGGCGACCGGATATCCCGGGCGAAGCAGACCGGACTGGAAGGCTTCCACGGCTACAAACCCGGTCACCTCGACTCGATCCTCGAAGGGCTGCGCCCGGTGGGCACCGCCGGGAACCACGATCCCGATTGGAAGGGGCTCTACCTGGCCGAGACCACCGGCCACGCCGCCGGATACAGCACGAACGAGGCGGGCACGGCGGCCGGGGGAGTGGTCAGGGTGACGCTTCCGGAGGAGGTGGACGTCGCCACGGTCCACCTCGCGCATAAGGCGAACGAGACCGGCGAGGAATTCCTGAAGCGCCAGCTGCAATTCGTGAAGAGCGAGTTCGGCGTCCCCGAGGACAAGCCGCTGATGGACGCCCTCGGCGAGAAGAACACCGTCCTGAAGATCGCGGACGACGGCACCGGGCAGAGCGAGCTCATCGTCCCGTGGAAGGTGGCGGAGCGCGGAAAGGCGGAGAAGGCCGTCGAATTCAGGGGCAAGAACTCCGCCCTGGACGCCGCGATCTACGCGGCCGCCCCCGCCAACTGCCTCGCCCCCGCCGGCAGCTCCGGACGCGCGAAGCGGGCCGCGGACCGCTGCCTGCCCGTGGACTGGGACGAGGTCGAGGTGAAGGCCAAGGCCACGGCCAAGAAGGTCGCCCGGGACGCCGGGCACGTGGAGCGGCTGCCGCAGCGCAAACCGAAGGGCCCGACCTGGAGCGAGGCGCACGCCACCGCGGAGCTCACCCACGCCAAGGTCCGCGAAGTCAGCGGCACCCACGTGGCCGCCACCGCCGCGGGCGTCGGGACCTGGGTCTACGGCATGGCGAAGACCTTCTCCGACAAGGACGCCACCACTCTCGACAAGGTGGCGGTCACCGGCGCCGTCGTTCCCGGCCTCGGGCAGGCCCTCGGCATCGCCGACGGGATCCGGCACGGTGACCCGGAGGCCGTCGCCGTCAACGCCGTGGCGCTCGCCGCTCTCGCGGCCGCCCAGGTCGTCCCCGTCGTCGGCGAGGTCGTCGACGCGGCCCTCCTCGCCGAGCAGCTCGTCGAGGTGCTCGTCGACGTCTTCCGCACCGCGACCGCCGACCCGCCCCCGGCACCCCGTCTCGAGACGGGCGTCCTGCCGATCCTGCCCGTGCCGCGGGCCTCCCTGCCGTGCAGCGTGTGGTGGACGTACATGGACGTCCTGTGGGAGACGGCAGGGAAGGTCCCGCCGCACGAGAAGGTTCCCGCGAAGACGCAGGTCGTGGTGAGGGAGCGCGGCGGGAGCGAGTACGCGTACCCCGTGGCCGACGGGAAGTCCCCCGGCTGGCTGGTTCCCCACGGGCTCGGCTCCAGCCGGACCTTCGACGTCTTCTACCGGCTGAAGACGGACCAGGGCCGGATCCTGGAGTCGAAGCAGCGCGCCGTCGTCCGGGCGAAGGCCGAAGTGGCCCAGTGCAACACGCTCATCTGGAACGAGGACTGGCAGCGCTGACGCGATCGGCGACGCCGGCGCGCTCCGCGGCGGACGGCGGTGTCCGCGGCCCGGCGCGCCGTGGCTCACCCGCCCGGAGGGCCGCCGTCCCGCGGATGCGCGGGACGGCGGCCGCTGGTGTCCGCCAGGTGGCTGGCGGTCGCGTCGCGGTCCCCGGCGGGGCCCCCTCCCGTGCGTTAGTGTGTGGGCTCGTCGGACAGCCGGCAGGTGGCGACGGGCACGTGCGCCGTCGCGCCTTCCGTGCCGTCGTCACGCGGCCGGGACACAGCAGTGCCCGCCGCGGGGCCGGCCCCGCGGCGGGCAGGCCGGAGAGTTGGCTCCACGGGGCGTACTGGTGATACGCCCCGCGGGTCAGCCCCTGCCGGTCATCGCCAGGGCCAGAGCGGTGAGGGCCGTCAGCAGCTCCACCCAGGGCGTCACTGCTCGGGCCGCGCTGCGGACCAGGTTCCAGTCGACCGGCGCTTTCGGCCTTCTGTGCTGCACCATGTGTGCGCCTCTCCTCGGACCAGAGACCCGCCGGCCGGCGAGACCCTAAGAGGGCCCTCGGGTGTGGCAGCGCAACCGGCCCCTCCCGAGACCCCTGGGTGAGGCCCCGACGTGACAGGCTGACCCGGGGTCAGCGCTGGTACTGCACAAGGTAACTTTATGGGCGTAACACCCAAATGCATGGTATTTGGCAGATGAACGTCGGCGAGTCCCTTCCTCCGCAAACGCCGCCCCGTGGACCGCGCGCGGCCTACGGAGGCGGGTCGTGGGGGAGGGCCGGGCGCGCACCGAGGCGGGTGACCGCTTCGGCACCGGCCCGGCAGCCCTGACGCGCCGCCGCGACAGGACCCTGGCCCGCCAGGCGGGCGGCGAGGAAGGCTCCGGTGAAGGCGTCGCCCGCGCCCGTGGTGTCCACCGCGGTGGCGGGCTCGGCCGGGACGCGGGCGACGACCTCGCCGCAGGAGGCCACCAGCGCGCCCCCGGCGCCCTGGGTGCACACCACGAGGGGGAAGTGCCGGCTCAGCTTGGCCGCCGCGTCGGCCGGCTCCGGCAGACCGGTGAGGAGCGCGGCTTCGTCGTGATTGGGCAGGAACGTGTCCGCACCCGCGACGGCCTCCAGGAAGCGGTCCACGCCGAAGCGGGCGATGAAGCCCGCGGATGCCGGGTCGATGCTCACCGGCACGGAGCGGGCGCGCGCCGCCTCCATCGCCGCGCGGGCGGCCGTACGGCTCGCGTCCCCGAAGAAGAGGTAGCCGGAGACGTGCAGACGGCCGGCTCCGGCCAGCAGGCCGTCACTCCAGTCGGCAGCGGACAGACGCAGCACCGCCCCGCTGTCGGTGAGGAACGTCCGCTCGCCGTCGGGGCCGACCAGGGAGACGACCGTGCCGGTGGGCGCCTCGGGGTCGGTCACCAGGTGCGGGCGGACCCCGGCCCCGCGCAGCGCGCGCTCGTGCAGGCCCGCCGCGTCCGCGCCCACACGGGCCAGGAGACGTACGTCGCGGGCACCCGAACGGGCGGCCCAGCAGGCCACGTTGGCGCCCGCGCCGCCCGGGAGGGTCGCGATGCGCGCCGCCGTGTCGGTCGCGGGAGCGAGCGGCGTGCGGTGGCGGGCGACGACGTCGGTCACCACGTCGCCCACGACGAGCAGCGCCGCGCCGGCCGTCCCGGCGCCGTCGCGGGTGCCGGTGCGGGTGCCGGTCATGCGGCGTACGCCGTCGCGATCTCGGCCGCCAGGCGCACATTGCCCCGCACCGCGGCCACGTTGGCTTCCAGGGAGGCGCCGTCGGTGTGCCGGACGAGGTAGTCGAGGAGGAAGGGCGTGACGGCCTGCCCCGTGACCCCCTCGCTCGCACACGCTGCCAGCGCCTGCGCCAGCACCCGGTCGTGCAGGGCCGGGTCGAGCTGCTCCGCCGCCGGGACGGGGTTCGCGACGATCAGGGCCGAGGGCGGGCCGCCGAGCGCGTCCTGAGCGTGCAGCACCCCCGCCACCTCCGCCGCCGAACCGGCCGTCCAGTCGACGGGCTCTCCGGAGCTGCTGAGGTAGAAGCCCGGGAATTCCGCCGTCCGGAAGCCCAGCACGCCGACGCCCAGCGTCTCCAGGCGCTGCAGGGTTGCCGGCACGTCCAGGACCGACTTCACCCCCGCGCAGACGACCGCGATCCGCACCTTCGCCAGCAGGCGCAGGTCCGCCGACTCGTCCTGGGTCTGCGCCCACTCGCGGTGCACCCCGCCGAGGCCGCCCGTCGCGAAGACGCGGATCCCGGCCCGGGCGGCCAGGAAGGCGGTCGCGGACACCGTGGTCGCCCCGCTCGCCCCTGCCGCGACCGCCGGTGCCAGGTCGCGGTGGCCCAGCTTGCGGAGCCCGCTCTCGCCCGCAACCCGCGCCAACTGCGCCTCGTCCAGCCCGACGTGGGGCCGCCCGTCCAGCACCGCCACCGTCGCGGGGACGGCGCCGCCGGCCCGTACGAGCTCCTCCAGCTCCTCCGCCACCTGCAGGTTCCGTGGCCGGGGCAGGCCGTGCGCGATGATCGTCGATTCGAGGGCGACCACCGGCCGGCCCCGGTCGAGGGCCTCGCGCACTTCGTCCGAGACACACCACGGTGGCCGGACCAACTCTTCGGACGCCGCCACCACTGACTCTTCTGACATCGCAGGCCCTCCTGTCGCGCCGAGCACGGCACTGCTCACCGGATCCTCGATGCACAGAGCTGTTCCCCGGGACGCGCGGCCGGAAGCGTAGCGGCTTCCCGCCAACTTGCAGGGGTCCCATCCGGCATCTGCCGTTTCCGGGCGAACGGCTATAGCGTGCGGCCTTGCCCGGCCCCCGGCCCGGCCCCGGCGCGGGCTTCGGGCCGCGGACAAGCACGGCACGTGGGGCACGTACGGCACGCACGGCATGTACGACTCATGATCCAGGCACTTCTCTCGTACGAGGAAGGGGACACATGAAGTCGCACTACCGCCTCCTGGGAGTCGTGGCGGCCGCCGCAGCGACTCTCTTCACCTCCGGCGTCACCGGAGCCTCCGCCGCGGTACCGGACACCAAGCCCGGCACGGACGGCGCGCTCTCCTACGGCTGGATCCGCAACGCCAACAGCGCCCACTGCCTGGCCGTACCCGGTGGCAGCACCGAGAACGGCATCGGGCTCATCCAGTGGGGCTGCGGCAGCTGGCGGGACCACTACTGGCAGTTCGAGTACGCCTTCAACAACGGCGGGCGCAACTACTACCGCATAAGAAACCTCAACAGCCAGCAGTGCCTGGCCGTGCCGGGCGCCAGCACCACGCCGGGCACGCAGGTCATCCAGTGGCCGTGCGGCACCTGGGCGGACCACTACTGGGGCATCGACGCCACCGGCAACGGCACGCGCCTGGTGAACTGGAACAGCGGCCAGTGCCTCGCCATCCCCGGCGCCAGCCGCGTCCAGGGCGAGAAGGCCATCCAGTGGCCCTGCGGCACCTGGGCGGACCACTACTGGAACATCTAGCGGCCGCCTCGGGCGCGCCCACTGCTGGAAACCGTGCCCGGCGGGATCCGTCCCGCCGGGCACGGCACGCCGGTCCACCGGGAAAGGGGACGTAAATAACGGTTGGGAACGCTCCGGCTGCAGCGGCTAGATTTGCGCGGTTGATTCACTCCACGAGAAAAGGCTCTATGCGCAAGCTCACGCAGGGTGCGGTATCCGTCGTCCTCACGATCGGCGTGCTGTCCGGCTGCTCGTCAGCCGCGGACAAGGACGGCGACGGCACCCGGGAGTCCACGGCCCCGGCCGAATTGGCCGCGAAGAACGAGAAGGCCGAGAAGGCCGAGAAGAACACCGGCAGGCCGGACGCGAAGAAGGTCACCCGGATCGGCCCCGCCGGCTCGGCCTGTGAGCTTCCGGTGTCCTTCGAACTCGCCAAGGCGTGGAAGCCCTCGGGCCTCTCCGCCGAGGACGGAAAGCTCCTGGCCGAACTGACCGGCCACACGGCGTTCAGGGGCAGCTGCGAACTGGACGCCAAGCCCGCGGGCAACATCGGCTTCATGCGCGTATGGACGACCGACCGGGCCGGCTCCTCGGCACGCGGGGCGCTCGAGACGTACATGGCCGAGGAGAAGCACGTCACCGACCGGAAGATCAGCGACGTCAAGGCCGGCGACCTGGCCGCCGCGGAGGTCGTCTACACGCAGAAGAGCGCCCTCACGGACGAGCCGAGAGAACAACGAGCCCTCGCGGTGAAGACGCCGAAGGGCGTCACCCTCGTGCACCTGGGCGGACTCGACAGCCAAGAGCACAAAGAAATGCTCCCGGCCTACGAACTGGCCAAGAAGACCATGACGCTCACGTCCTGAACCCGCCCCCCCCGTACGGCGTCGGCGCCGGGCCGATCCCCTCATGGCCGAGTTCAGTCGAACCGGATGTGCTTGATCCCCGTCCAGACGCGGCGCAGCCGTCCTTGGAGAGCCCGGTCGGTATTCGGGACGAGGGACAGCCCGGCCGAGGCGGCGATGTGATCGGCGACTTGCGGAACGGTGATCCGGTCGGTCCACACGTGCTCCGCGAATTCGGGCTTGCGCAGGCGCTCCAAGCACAGGTCGAGCTTCGACACGGCGAAGCTCTCCCGGCGCAGCGGAGCATCCTTTCCCGCGATGACCCGCACCACGTGCCCGAGATTCCGCTCGCGGAGCCGCCTGAGAACGGTTCGCCGGTCGGCCAGGAGGGCGAAGTGCCGGACGTCGTGACCGCGTTCCCGCAGCCGTCCGACGGTCTCCTGGAAATAACCGGGCTCCACGATCGTCATGGGCACGATCAGGGTCCCGTCGTACTCGGTCAGGGCCAGGTCCAGCACCTCGTACACGCCCTGCCGCCATGCGCGAAGGTCCTGGAAATCGCCGCGCAGCGATGCGGGCAGCATCCGGTGCAGGCCAAATCCGGCATGCTCGGGATCACAGACGACACTGCCCGGAAGCCGGCGCCGGAGTTCGTGCGCGGTCTGCGTCTTGCCGCCGCCGAACGGCCCGTTGATCCACAGGAGCATGCACCGACACTACGCCGGTCCCGGGAGCTCGCGCCTCCGGGACCGGCGATGCCGGTCCTCAGCCGCCCACGTACTCCGCCAGGTGTTCGCCGGTGAGGGTGGAGCGGGCGGCGGCGAGGTCGGCGGGGGTGCCTTCGAAGACGATCCGGCCGCCGTCGTGTCCGGCGCCGGGACCGAGGTCGATGATCCAGTCGGCGTGCGCCATGACCGCCGGGTGGTGCTCGACGACGATGACGGACTTGCCGGAGTCCACGAGCCGGTCGAGCAGGCCGAGGAGCTGCTCGACGTCGGCGAGGTGCAGGCCGGTGGTCGGCTCGTCGAGCACGTAGACGCCGCCCTTCTCGGCCATGCGGGTCGCGAGCTTGAGGCGCTGCCGTTCGCCGCCGGACAGCGTGGTGAGCGACTGCCCGAGGCCGAGGTAGCCGAGACCGACGTCGGCGAGCCGGGTGAGGATCTTGTGCGCGGCGGGGATGCGCGCCTCGCCGTCGGCGAAGAACTCCTCGGCCTCGGTCACCGACATCGCCAGCACCTCGCTGATGTCGCGGCCGCCGAGGCGGTATTCGAGGACCGAGGCCTCGAACCGCTTGCCCTCGCAGTCCTCGCACGGGGTGGCGACACCGGCCATCATCGCCAGGTCGGTGAAGATGACGCCGGCGCCGTTGCACGTGGGGCAGGCGCCCTCGGAATTGGCGCTGAACAGCGCCGGCTTCACGCCGTTGGCCTTCGCGAACGCCTTGCGCACGGGGTCGAGCAGACCGGTGTACGTCGCGGGGTTGCTGCGCCGGGAGCCGCGGATCGCGGTCTGGTCGACCGAGACGACTCCCCTGTCGGCGGGGAGCGAGCCGTGCACGAGCGAGCTCTTGCCGGAGCCGGCCACTCCGGTGACGACGGTCAGCACGCCGAGCGGGATGTCTACGTTCACGTTCCGCAGGTTGTGCTCCGTCGCGCCGCGGACCGGGAGCTTGCCGGTGGGCTTGCGGACCGATTCCTTCAGGCCGGCCCGGTCGCCGAGGTGGCGGCCGGTGACGGTGCCGCCCGCCCGCAGCCCCTCGACGGTGCCTTCGAAGCAGACGGTGCCGCCCGCCGCACCGGCGCCGGGGCCGAGGTCGACGACGTGGTCGGCGATCGCGATCGTCTGCGGCTTGTGCTCCACGACGAGCACCGTGTTGCCCTTGTCCCGGAGCCGCAGCAGCAGGTTGTTCATCCGCTGGATGTCATGGGGGTGCAGGCCCGTGGTGGGCTCGTCGAAGACGTACGTGGTGTCGGTGAGCGACGAGCCGAGGTGGCGGATCATCTTGACCCGCTGTGCCTCGCCGCCCGACAGCGTGCCCGACGGCCGGTCGAGCGAGAGGTAGCCGAGACCGATCTCCACGAACGAGTCGAGCGTCCCCTGCAGCGCGGCGAGCAGCGGCGCCACCGACGGCTCCTTCAGGCCCCGCACCCACGTGGCCAGGTCCCTGATCTCCATCGCGCAGGCGTCGGCGATGCTCACCTTCTTGATCTTCGATGAACGGGCCCCCTCGCCGAGCCGGGTGCCGTCGCACTCGGGGCAGGTGGCGAACGTCATCGCCCGCTCCACGAACGCGCGGACGTGCGGCTGCAGTGCGTCGACGTCCTTGGACAGCATCGACTTCCGGATCTTCGGGATCAGCCCCTCGTACGTGAGGTTGATCCCGTCGACCTTGATCTTGGTCGGTTCCTTGTGGAGGAGGTCGTGCAGCTCCCTCTTGGTGTACTTGCGGATCGGCTTGTCCGGGTCGAAGAACCCGCAGCCGGTGAAGATGCGGCCGTACCAGCCGTCCATGCTGTAGCCGGGGATCGTGAGCGCACCCTCGCTCAGCGACTTGGAGTCGTCGTAGAGCTGGGTGAGGTCGATGTCCGAGACCGTGCCCCGCCCCTCGCACCGCGGGCACATGCCGCCCGTGCGCTGGTACGTCGCCTTCACCGCCTTCTTCGCACCGCGCTCGACCGTGATCGCGCCGCTCGCCCGCACCGACGCGACGTTGAAGGCGTACGCGCTGGGCGGGCCGATGTGCGGCTTCCCGAGCCGGCTGAAGAGGATGCGCAGCATCGCGTTAGCGTCCGTGACGGTGCCGACCGTGGAGCGGGGGTCGGCTCCCAGCCGCTGCTGATCCACGATGATCGCGGTAGTCAGCCCTTCCAGCACGTCGACCTCGGGCCGCGCCAGTGCCGGCATGAAGCCCTGGACGAACGCGCTGTAGGTCTCGTTGATCAGCCGTTGCGACTCCGCGGCGATCGTGTCGAACACCAGTGAGCTCTTGCCCGAGCCGGAGACGCCCGTGAACACCGTCAGCCGGCGCTTGGGGATCTCGATGCTGACGTCCTTGAGGTTGTTCACGCGCGCGCCGTGCACGCGGATCAGATCGTGGCTGTCGGCAAGGTGCGGCGCGGGCGGCTGGGTCTTCGCCCTCTTGGCCGTGCTCATCGTGTCTCTGTCTCCGTACGAGGTCGTGCAGGGTCGTGGATGCCGGCAGGGCAGCGCCCGGTGTCCGCGGGCGCCGGACTCACTGCCCGCGGGGCTGGGTGAAGCGGAGCATGTTGCCGGAGGGGTCGCGGAAGGCGCAGTCGCGCACGCCGTAGGGCTGGTCGACCGGCTCCTGCATCACCTCGCCGCCCGCGGCACGGATGCGCTCGAAGGTCGCGTCGCAGTCGTCGGTGTGGAAGATGACACCGCGCAGCTGCCCCTTGGCCAGCAGTTCTGCCATGGCCTGCTTGTCGGCGGCCGAGGCGTTGGGGTCCGCGAGGGGCGGTTCGAGAACGATGTTCACGTCGGGCTGCGACGGCGCGCCGACGGTCACCCAGCGCATTCCCTCGAACCCGACGTCGTTGCGCACCTCCATCCCGAGCACGTCCCGGTAGAAGGCGAGCGCCTTGTCGTGGTCGTCGACGGCGATGAAGCAGGAGGAAAGCTTGATGTCCATGCGCTTCACGCTACGGGCGGCCGTCACGTTTCGCTTCTCCATTCCTGACCGGTCGGACCGGCCGCGTGTGGATCTTGGCGATGCAGGGCGGGACGGCGGCGCCGTCGTCGTGACCGCGGGCCCGGTACGCGCTCGGGCTCTCGCCGACCAGCTCGGTGAAGCGGGAGCTGAACGACCCCAGCGAAGTGCAGCCGACCTCGAAGCAGACCTCCGTCACCGTGAGGTCACCCCGCCGCAGCAGCGCCTTCGCCCGCTCGATCCGGCGTGTCATCAGGTAGCCGTACGGCGTCTCGCCGTAGGCCGCTCGGAAGCTGCGGGAGAAGTGGCCCGGCGACATGAGGGCGAAGCGCGCCAGCGCGGGAACGTCGAGCGGCTTCGCGTACTCGCGGTCCATCAGGTCACGGGCCCGGCGCAGGCGGACGAGGTCATCCAGGTTCACGCGACCAGCATCGCACCCGGCACTGACAGGCGCCCGTCCCGATCCCGGTGCCGGCACGGGGAAGGAGCCGGCCGGATGGTCGCGCTCACCGTCGTGGAAGGTCCCGGAGATCACGTAGACCTCCTCGGAGCCCGGCTCGTGGAGATCCACTCCCTGCGCCGCGCCCACTCCCGCGGGGCGCGGGTGGTTCGCCGCCCGGCGCCGTTCCTTCCGCGTCACGCCTCTTGCGCCGGCGCCGGGCCGCGGGTTTCCTCGTTGCCGCACCTCGCGCACCGAGCCGTAACCCGCCCACCGGGAGGAGACCCCCGTGTCCTTACGCCTCGCACGTTCCAGACAGGCCCGCCGCCCTGCGCGCACCATACTGCTCGGCGCGACCCTCAGTACCGTGGCAGCACTTGCGACCGCCGCGCCCGTACGAGCCGCCGCCGTAGCCCCCGCTCCGGTCCCGGCCCCGCCGTCCGGGCCGTCCGTGGCGGTCGCGCTCGGCGACAGCTTCATCTCCGGTGAGGGCGGCCGCTGGCTCGGCAACACCGACCGCTACGACAAGGGCCGCAACGGCACCGACCGCGCCTGGACCGGCACCGCGTACGACCCGGGGCGCGTCTACGGCACGACGGCCGCGGTCGGCGGCTGCCACCGCTCGGACGTCGCGGAGATCCTCACCGCGCCCCTGCCCGTGGCCGAACGCGTCAACCTCGCCTGCTCCGGCGCCGAGACGCAGCACGTCCTGAGCACCGCCCGGGGCGGTCAGCCCCTCAACGGGGAGGCGCCGCAGACCGACCGGCTCGCGCAGATCGCCCGCACCAAGAAGGTCACGCTCGTCGCCCTGTCCGTCGGCGGCAACGATCTCGGCTTCGGCACCATCATCGGAGACTGCGCCTACGACTGGGCGTTCAGCCGCCTGTGCTGGAAGAAGCAGGCGGCCGAGGCCGACCGCAAACTGCCCGCCGTCCGGGCGAAGGTGTCCGCGGTGGTGGACGACGTCCGGGCCACGATGGCGGCCGCGGGCTACGGCGACGGCGACTACCGCCTCGTCCTGCAGTCCTACCCGTCACCGATTCCCGGCGGCGAGGAGTTCCGCCTGCGCGAAGGCGACCCGGACCGCCTGCGCAGGGACGGCTGCCCCTTCAACGACCGGGACGCCTCCTGGGCCCGCTACACCCTCGTTCCCCGGCTGTCCGCCCTGCTCCGCGACGTCGCCGCCTCCCGGGGCGCGGACTTCCTCGACCTCAAGGACACGATGGCGGGACACGAGGTCTGCGCCCTCGGAACCACCCAGGTGGGCGCCGCCGGACCCGACGCGCGCCACCACGAGTGGTTCCGCTTCCTCGACTACGCCAACACCCAGGGCACGCTGGACGAGTCGATGCACCCCAACGCCTTCGGCCAGCGGGCGCTGGGAGCCTGCCTCGGCCTCGTGGCGGCGGCCCGGCCCGGCCGGTACGGCTGCGTCGCCGACTACCTGGGCGACGGCTCGCCGGCCGCCATGCGCATCCGCCCGGCGCAGGACTAGGTTCAGCCGCGGGTGGCCGCGAAGGGGCCGCCGGAGCCGAAGGCCAGGGCGGCGAAGCGCTCACCGATGCGGCGGTGCGCGGCGGCGTCCGGGTGGAGCTGGTCGGGCAGCGGCAGTTCGGCGAAGTCCGCCTCGCCGTAGAGCTCGCGGCCGTCGAGGTAGTGCAGGTTCGGGTCCTCGGCCGCCCGCTGTTCCACGATGCGGGCCAGTTCCTCCCGGATGACGTTGAGGGTCAGCTTCCCGAAGGCCCGCTCCGCGGGGTCCCCGGTGGCCTGGAACCGCAGCTTCCCCTCGCTGAGCTCGCTGAAGTCCGGGGCGCTGGGGCCCGGGGTGTCCTCGTGAATGGGACACAGAATGGGGGAGACGACCAGGAGCGGGACGGTCGGGTGGCCCTCGCGGATGGTGTCGAGGAAGCCGTGCACCGCAGGGCCGAAGGCGCGCCGGCGCATCACGTCGGCGTTGACGATATTGATGCCGATCTTGATGCTGATCAGGTCCGCGGGGGTGTCGCGCAGGGCGCGGGCGGTGAACGGGTCGAGCAGAGCACTGCCGCCCAGACCCAGGTTGGTCAGTTCCACGCCGCCGAGGGAACCGGCCAGCGCGGGCCAGGTCGTACTGGGGCTCGCGGCGTCGGAGCCGTGGCTGATCGAACTGCCGTGGTGCAGCCACTTCCTGCGGCCTCCGTCCGGCACGGGCTCCACGGGGGCGTCGGTGCGCAGGGCGACCAGCTGGGTGATCTCGTTGTGCGGCAGCCAGATCTCGACGTCCTTGAGGCGGTCGGGCATGCCGGAGAACCGGACGGTGCCGACCGGGCCGGGACGGGTCTCCGTGGACCCGTTGGTCAGGTCGACCATCAGGACGTTGCCGCCGGTCACGCTCGACCGTCCGGCCGGGCGGCCGTCGACGAGCAGGTCGTAGACGCCGTCGGGGCGGGGTGGGGCGCCGCGGTAGACGTTCTTGGTGCGCAGGGCGTCGAGCTCGACCACGGTGGCCCGTGTGCGGAACACCAGCCGGACGCCGGAGGGCTGGGCCTCCACCATGGTCAACTGCCCGTCCGTGCACTGGGCCCTGGCGCGGGCGGGCAGCCGGTGCGGCAGGATCCCGTGTTCGGTGTGCTCCAGGTCCAGGGCGCCGCGCAGGAGGTCCGCGGTGATGGGGACGGTGATGGACGCGGTGGCGGGTGTCGTCGTCCGGTCCGCCGCCGGGGCCGCGGCGGGGGTGCCGGGTGCGCTGCCTACGTCGCTTGCGTCGTCTACGTCTTCGAGCCGGTCGTTCATGGTTGCATTCTGCGCGGCGGATGCACGGTCCGCCGAATCATTATCCGTTCGCTTTTTCCGTCCATCGGAGGAATCTCGCGGGAAGGCGAGTGGGGACGCCGGCGGACGTGCAGGCTGTTCCGCGTGACGGGGCGGCGGAGAACACGGTACGCAGTGATGCTGGCCACGGCTGCCGTGCTGGCGATGGCGGGCGAGGCGGCGGCCGACGACGGCGGCGCGAGTGTCGCGACGGGCAACACGTCGGTGGACGCCGTCCTGCACCGGCTGCCGAGCCTGCTGCCGCCGCATCCGCCCTCGAACGTCACCGTGAACGCGTTGGGCGGCAACGCCCGGGCGGAGGTGGACGACAACGGCCAGGGCTGCCTGGACGTTACCGCGCACGTGCTCACCGTGGACGCGGAGGTGTGGCTGAAGTGCCGCAAGGCCCGGCCGCCTGCCCCTGCGCCCCCGGCTCCGGCCCCTCCTGCTCC
>NZ_JBPQTS010000124.1:0-23032 GCF_051386455.1 Streptomyces sp. URMC 124 | reverse complement strand
GCCCCCGCTCGAAGGCTCCGCGCAGCCCCCGCCGCGCCCTCGTTCGACGCGCCCGGCCCGCCCCCGGCGCGGCACCATGGGAACATGACCCAGTCGTCCCGCGCACAGGCCCACGACCAGCCGCACGGCGACCACAGCAGCCGCAACGGCCGCAACGGCCACGGCGACCGCTTCGGCGAGGCGTACGGCAACCCGCAGCCGTCGGTCGGGGCCATCGCCGCGCACCGGCCCCTCGCGGTGGCCTCCCCGGCCGCCTCGCCCGGCCTGGAGCCCGACCTGGACGCCGACCTCGGCCCGTACGAGCACGGTGGCGGTTACGGTCACGACGCGTACGGCCACGGACCGTCCTACGCCCCCGGCCGCGACGGCGACGACGACCCCTACGGCGACGGGCCGCTCCCGCAGGGCCGCTTCCTGGACCGCGAGCGCAGCTGGCTGGCCTTCAACGAACGCGTCCTGGAGCTGGCCGAGGACCCGGCGACGCCCCTGCTGGAGCGGGCGAACTTCCTCGCGATCTTCGCGAGCAACCTGGACGAGTTCTTCATGGTCCGCGTGGCCGGCCTCAAGCGCCGCATCGCCACCGGCGTCGCCACCCGCTCCGCGTCGGGCCTGCAGCCCCGCGAGGTGCTGGAGCTGATCTGGACGCGCTCCCGCGAGCTCATGGCCCGGCACGCCGCCTGCTACCAGCAGGACGTCGCCCCCGCGCTGGCCGAGGAGGGCATCCACCTCATCCGCTGGCACGAGCTGACCGACAAGGAGCAGGGGCGGCTCTTCACCCTCTTCCGGCAGCAGATCTTCCCCGTGCTGACCCCGCTCGCCGTCGACCCCGCGCACCCGTTCCCGTACATCTCGGGGCTCTCCCTCAACCTCGCCGTCGTCGTCCGCAACCCCGTCAGCGGGCACGACCACTTCGCGCGGGTGAAGGTCCCGCCGATCCTCTCCCGCTTCCTGGAGGCGTCCCCGCAGCGCTACGTCCCCCTGGAGGACGTCATCGCCGCGCACCTCGAAGAGCTCTTCCCCGGCATGGAGGTGCTCGCGCACCACATGTTCCGCGTGACGCGCAACGAGGACCTGGAGGTCGAGGAGGACGACGCGGAGAACCTGCTGCAGGCGCTGGAGAAGGAGCTCATGCGCCGCCGCTTCGGCCCGCCGGTGCGGCTGGAGGTCGAGGAGACCATCGACCCGTACGTGCTCGACCTGCTGGTCCGCGAACTGAAGATCTCCGACGCCGAGGTCTACCCGCTGCCCGGCCCGCTCGACCTCACCGCGCTCTTCCGCATCGCCGCCCTCGACCGGCCCGAGCTCAAGTACCCCAAGTTCGTGGCCGGCACGCACCGTGACCTCGCCGAGGTCGAGTCCGCGTCCGCGCCCGACATCTTCGCCGCCCTGCGCGAGCGCGACGTCCTGCTGCACCACCCGTACGACTCGTTCTCCACCTCCGTGCAGGCCTTCCTGGAGCAGGCGGCGACCGACCCCGACGTCCTCGCCATCAAGCAGACCCTCTACCGCACCTCCGGCGAGGACTCGCCCATCGTCGACGCCCTGATAGACGCGGCCGAGTCCGGCAAGCAGGTGCTCGTCCTCGTCGAGATCAAGGCGCGCTTCGACGAGCAGGCCAACATCAAGTGGGCGCGCAAGCTGGAGGAGGCGGGCTGCCACGTCGTCTACGGGCTGGTCGGCCTCAAGACGCACTGCAAGCTCTCCCTGGTGGTCCGCCAGGAGGGCGACACCCTGCGCCGCTACTCGCACGTCGGCACCGGCAACTACCACCCCAAGACCGCGCGCCTGTACGAGGACCTCGGGCTGCTCACCGCCGACCCGCAGGTCGGCGCCGACCTCTCCGACCTCTTCAACCGGCTCTCCGGCTACTCGCGCCGCGAGACCTACCGGCGGCTGCTCGTCGCCCCCAGATCCCTGCGCGACGGGCTCGTCGCCCGGATCGCCAAGGAGGTCGCCCACCACCGCGCCGGACGGCCCGCGTCCATCCGCATCAAGGTCAACTCGATGGTCGACGAGACGGTCATCGACGCGCTCTACCACGCCGCCCGCGCCGGGGTCCCGGTCGACGTGTGGGTGCGCGGCATCTGCGCGCTACGGCCCGGCGTCCCCGGGCTCTCCGAGAACATCCGCGTCCGCAGCGTCCTCGGCCGCTTCCTGGAGCACTCGCGGGTCTTCGCCTTCGGCAACGGCGGCGAGCCCGAGGTGTGGCTCGGCAGCGCCGACATGATGCACCGCAACCTCGACCGGCGCATCGAGACCCTCGTGCGCGTCACCGACCCCGCGCACCGGGCCTCCCTCAGCCGGCTCCTGGAAACGGGCATGTCCGACTCCACCGCCTCCTGGCACCTCGGCCCGGACGGCGGCTGGACGCGGCACGCCACCGACGCCGACGGGCAGCCGCTGCGCAACGTCCAGGAGATGCTCATAGACGCCCGGAGGCGCCGGCGTGGCTCAGCGACCCCATGACCCGGCAGGTACGGACACCACGCTTACGGATGCGCTCACCGGCGCGCTCGCGGATTCACGCGCGGACCCACTCGCCGACCCACTCGCCGACCCACTCTCGGACGCGCTCACGGACACTGCCGGGGGGCAGGAAACGATGACGACGAAGTACCCGGCCGTGCGCGCCGCCGCCGGCCCGGCCGGCCCGCTCGGCACGCCCGGGCAGCCCGGCAAGTCCGGCCCGCCCGGCACGGCCACCGCCGGCGACGTCCTGGCCGACTACCTGCAGGCCCAGGCCGTCGAGTTCCTGCGCAGCCTGCGCCTGCACGGCGAGAGCGGCGCCGATGCCGACGAGGCGGGGGAGGCGGCGCGCCTGCTGCGCCGCTCCGCCCGGCGCATCGCCGGGGTCCTGTACGTCTACCGCCCGCTGACCGACACCGACTGGACCGACCAGCTCCGCACGGAGCTCGTGTGGCTGTCGGACGTGCTGGGGCGGGAGCACGCCTACGCGGCGCGGCTCGCCCGGCTGCGGGGGGCGCTGCACCGGCTCTCCGGAGCCGACGCCGGGGGCGGGAACGGCGGCTGCCCGACCGTCGGGGCGGCCCGCGCCGGGGCCCTGCTGGAACGCCGGCTGACGCTCGCCCGGACGCGCGCCCACTCCGCGGCGCTCCAGGCCCTCGGCACCTCCCGCTTCCACGCCGTCGCCGACGCCGCCGCCCTGCTCGCCTCCGAAGTGCCCCTCGACCCCGGCGCGAGCGGCCTCCTCGCCCGCCAGGCCCTGCCCCGCCTCGCCGAACAGGCGCACCGGCGGCTGGCCGAGGCGGCGGAGGCCCTGCCGCTGGCCGCCGCCGGGCACCCGTACAACGCCGAGGCGCTCACCCACGGCCTCGCCGCCACCGCGGGCCCCGACGGCCCGCCCGCCGAAGGCCGCCAGGACGCGCCCTGGCACCAGGTGCGGCGGCTCGTACGGCTGCGGCGCTACGCCCAGGAGGTGCTCGACGAACACGAGCAGACCGAGGTCGAGCCGTCCCTGTCCGTACGCCTCCTCGGCGCCGGGCAGGCCCTGGACCGCCACCGCGACGCCGCGGAGGCCGCCGCCGACGCCGCCGCGGCCGCCCGCACCCCGCGCATCGCCCCCGCCACCGCCTACGCCCTCGGCGTCCTCCACGCCGACCAGCGCCACGAGGTCGAGGCGGCGCGCTTCGCGTTCGGCCGGATCTGGCAGCGGGTGACGGCGGGGGCCCCGTGACGGCGGAGGCGCCGCTGCTCGCGGCGGGCTGCGTGCTGTGGCGGCGGGGGCGGGGCGGGACGCTGGAGATCGCCCTGGTCCACAGGCCGAAGTACGACGACTGGTCGCATCCCAAGGGCAAGCTCAGGCGGGGCGAGGACGCCCTGTGGGGCGCGGTGCGCGAGGTCCGTGAGGAGACGGGCATGGAGTGCGAGCCCGGCGGGGCGCTGCCCACCGCCCGGTACGCCGTCGCGGGGCGCCCGAAGGTGGTCCGCTACTGGGCGGCCCGCGCCACGCAGGGCACCTTCGTGCCGAACAGCGAGGTGGACCGGGTGGTGTGGCTGCCGCCGCGGGAGGCCAGGGAACGCCTGACGGAAGAGCGGGACAGGGAGCTGGTGGACGCCCTGCTGGCGATGATCAGCCCGCCGGAGCCAGGGCTTCCCACCGCAAGGTGACCTCGCCCTGGCGCCAGCGCCGGGGGCCGTCCGTCACGGGCCAGTCCGCCCGCAGGGACGTGACCGTACGGACCCACCGCTGACGCGCGCCGAGGGAGGCGTACGGCGCGGCCGCGGCCCACGCCCGGTCGAAGTCGCGCAGGAACGCGTGCACCGGCTCGCCCGGCACATTGCGGTGAATGAGCGCCTTCGGCAGGCGTTCGGCCAGGTCGGAAGGGGTGACCAGGGAGCCCAGGCGGGTGGCGAAGGTGACCGTCCGCGGGCCTTCCGGGCCGAGCGCGACCCACACGTGCCGGCGCCCGATCTCGTCGCACGTGCCCTCCACGAGCAGCCCGTCCGGCGCCAGGCGCGCGCACAGCCGGGCCCAGACCGCGGCGACCTCGGCCTCGTCGTACTGGCGCAGCACGTTCGCGGCGCGGATGAGCGCCGGCCGCCGGCCGCCGTCGAGCGGCACTTCGAAGCCGCCGTGCCGGAAGGACAGCCCCTCGCGCGCGTACGGCCCGGCCGCGGCGACGCGCGCGGGCTCGATCTCGACCCCCACGACCTCGGCGTCCGCCCGCACGGTGCGCAGCCGCGCGAGCAGCTCGACCGCCGTCCACGGCGCGGCGCCGTAGCCCAGGTCGACGGCGACGGGGTCGGCGCTGCGGATCAGCGCGGGCCCGTGGGCGTCGGCGATCCAGCGGTCCATGCGGCGCAACCGGTTCGGGTTCGTCGTACCCCGGGTCACCGCACCGACGGGACGGCTGGGCGGTGGAGGGGTGCGAGGAGCCATGCCATCGAGCGTAAGCGCTGATCAGCGCGGTCCGTGCCGCGCGGGGGAGGGGCGGGGAGAGGCCTGGGTCACTCCGGGGCGAGCGCTGGGTCACTGTTTGGCAAAGCGGAAATGCGACTCCGTACCCGCGACGTTGCACCGTTGAAAAGGTGACGCACGCCCCCACCCACACCTCACGCTGACGGAGGACACGCACGGTGAGCCAGTACGCATCCAGGCTCGGCGCCCGCCGCGGCCGCGCGCTCGGCACCCTCGCGGGCAGCCCCCTCCGGCGCCTCGGCACCCCCCGCCGGCCCCGCCGCATCGCGATGCTCAGCGTTCACACCTCGCCGCTCCACCAGCCCGGGACCGGCGACGCGGGCGGCATGAACGTGTACATCGTGGAGCTGGCCAAACGGCTCGCCGCGATCAACATCGAGGTCGAGATCTTCACCCGCGCCACCACCGCCGCCCTCCCCCCGGCCGTCGAGCTGGCCCCCGGCGTGCTGGTGCGCCACATCGACGCCGGCCCGTACGAGGGACTGGCCAAGGAGGAGCTGCCCGCGCAGCTGTGCGCCTTCACGCACGGCGTGATGCAGGCCTGGGCCGGCCACCGCCCCGGCCACTACGACCTCGTCCACTCCCACTACTGGCTCTCCGGCCACGTCGGCTGGCTCGCCGCCGAGCGCTGGGGCGTCCCCCTCGTCCACGCCATGCACACCATGGCCAAGGTCAAGAACGCCGCGCTCGCCGCCGGCGACACCCCCGAGCCGGACACGCGTGTCATCGGCGAGACCCAGATCGTGCGCGCCGCCGACCGGCTGATCGCCAACACCGACGGCGAGGCCCGCGAGCTCGTCCACCACTACGACGCCGACCCCGGCAAGGTCGCCGTCGTCCACCCCGGCGTCAACCTCGACCGCTTCACCCCCGGCGACTCCCGCGCCGCGGCCCGCGAGCGGCTCGGCCTGCCCGCCGACGCCCTCGTCCCCCTCTTCGCGGGCCGCATCCAGCCGCTCAAGGCCCCCGACATCCTGCTGCGCGCCGTCGCCGTGCTCCTCGACCGGCGGCCCGAGCTGCGCACCCGCATCGTGGTGCCGGTCGTCGGCGGACCCAGCGGCAGCGGCCTCGCCAAGCCCGAGGGGCTGCAGAAGCTCGCCGCCCGCCTCGGCATCGCCGACGTCGTCCGCTTCCGCCCGCCGGTCGGCCAGGAACAGCTCGCCGACTGGTACCGGGCCGCGTCCGTGCTGGTCATGCCCTCGTACAGCGAGTCCTTCGGCCTGGTCGCCGCCGAGGCCCAGGCCTGCGCCACGCCCGTGGTCGCGGCGGCCGTCGGCGGCCTGCCCGTGGCCGTGCGCGACGGCGAGAGCGGCTTCCTCGTCGACGGGCACGACCCGGCCGACTACGCCGCCGCGCTGGGCCGCTTCGCCGACGACCCCTCCCTCGCGGAGCGGATGGGCGCCGCGGCCGCCCGCCACGCGCGGCACTTCGGCTGGGGCACGGCCGCGGCCGCCACCGCCGAGGTGTACACCGAGGCGATCACCGAGCGGCGGCGTCGCCTACGCTCGTCGCATGGCTGACGCGAAAACGGTTCTCGAACAGACGTTCACCGAGGCCGGGCTGGAGTGGGAGAGCCCGGCCGACGGCACCTACGTGGTCAAGCTGCCGGGCACCCGCAAGCTGTCCACGACCGTGTCCCTGGTCGTCGGCAAGCACTCGCTGTCCGTCAACGCCTTCGTCGTGCGCCGGCCCGACGAGAACCACGAGGCGGTGCACCGCTGGCTGCTGGAGCGCAACACCCGGCTCTACGGACTGGGTTACGCGCTCGACCGGCTGGGCGACGTCTACCTCGTCGGCCGGCTGCCGCTGGCGGCCGTGACCCCGGACGAGGTCGACCGCCTCCTCGGCACGGTCCTGGAGCACGCCGACGGCAGCTTCAACACCCTGCTGGAAATGGGCTTCGCGAGCGCCATCCGCAAGGAGTACGCGTGGCGCACCTCGCGCGGCGAGTCCACACGGAACCTGGAGGCGTTCGCCCGCCTGACGGGCGATCAGGCGGACGGCGAGGGTGAGGGCGACCGCAAGGGCGAGGACGGACCCGCCGGACCGTAACGGCGCAACCGCAAGACGCTCCTTCGGACGGCCCGGGGGCCGGGCGCCGGAAGATCCTTCCGCCGCAGCGGCGGTTCACCACGACGGCGCAGCCCGGCGGTGCCGGACCGCACCGCCTTCCGGCGGCCCGGGGGCCCTCCGGGCCCGGCGGCCCTGGCGCCTTCCGGGTGCCGGAAGTTCCTTCCGCCGCAGCGGCGGTTCACCACGACGGCGCAGCCCGGCGGTGCCGGACCGCACCGTGGGCCCGGTGACGGCCTACGCCGGTGCCCCCGCCCGGTCCGCGGCCGAAGGCCGTGCATCCGCAGGCTCTTCCGGAGCCGGAGCCGGAGCCGGAGCCGGAGCCGGAGCGGCCTCCGCCGCACCCTCCGTCGAGAGACCCGCCGCCGGAACCCGCCGCATCAGCAGCCAGTACCCGGCGGCCGTCACCGTACCGACCACGGCGCACCCCGCCCACAGCGCATCCGCGCCGAACCGGTCGATGACCGTACCGCCCGCCACGGGCGCGACCAGCGACGCCGCCGCCCACGACAGGGTGTACATGCCCTGGTAGCGGCCGCGGCCGTGCGTGGGGGAGAGCCGGGCGACCAGGCCCATCTGGATGGGCGAGTTGATGATTTCCGCGAGCGTCCACACGCACACCGTCAGCATGTAGACCGCGAGCGAGCCGGCGAAGGCGGTGAGCCCGAAGCCGTAGCCGCCGAGGAGGGCCGCGAGGACCAGCAGCAGGCGCGGGTCGCGGTGCTCCAGAAAGCGGGTGACGGGGATCTGCACAGCCACGATCAGGACGCCGTTGACGGCGATGGCCACGCCGTAGTCCCTGGTGGAGTACCCGCCGTCCGCCATCGCCACCGGCAGGGCCACCTGCGACTGCAGGAACACCACGGCGAGGAGGAAGGACAGGCCGACGACGGCCATGAAGCGCCCGTCGCGCAGCACGGTGCCCATGCTGACCGTCGGCTCGTCGCCCTTGGCCGCGGCCCCGCCCGCGTCCGGCCGCGACTCGGGCAGCTTGACGAAGACCAGGATCGCGCACGCCAGCGTCATGACGGCCTCGCCCAGGAAGCCGATCAGATAGCTGTACTCGGCGACGAAGCCCGCCGCGACCGAGGAGATCGCGAAGCCCAGGTTGATCGCCCAGTAGTTCAGGGCGAAGGCCCGGACCCGGTCCTCGGGCGCCACGATGTCCGCCATCATCGCCTGCACCGCCGGCCGCGAGGCGTTGCTCGCCATGCCGACCAGGAACGCGACGACCGAGATCGCCACGGGGTCGGTCATGAAGCCCAGCACCGCCACGGACACCGCGGTGGAGGTCTGCGCGATCAGCAGCGTGGGGCGGCGTCCCAGCCGGTCGGTCATCACCCCGGCGCCGATCGAGGAGATGACGCTGCCGAGGCCGAGCAGGGCGCCGACGAGCCCCGCGAACGAGGCCGAGTGCCCCTGGTCGGCCGTGAGGAACATGGCCAGGAAGATGGAGACGAAGGCCCCCAGCCGGTTGACGAGAGTGGAGGCCCACAGCCACCAGAACGCCCGGGGCAGGCCCGAGACACTCTCCTTCGCGGCTCGTCTGACGCTCGCGACGGACATTCCGGATCCCCCCGATGTGTAAGTGTCGAACTCAGTAGGCGCAACTTACACACAGCGGTGGCCCGCAAACCATCGGATTGCCGCCGGTCGTCAATCGACGCCCTCCCGGGCAGCGCGCACGGGACCGCCCACGCGGTCGATTACGCTCATGGGCATGGCCGACGCACCGTACAAGCTGATCCTCCTCCGCCACGGCGAGAGCGAGTGGAATGCGAAGAATCTGTTCACCGGCTGGGTGGACGTCAACCTGAACGAGAAGGGCGAGAAGGAGGCGGTCCGGGGCGGCGAGCTGCTCAAGGACGCCGGCCTGCTCCCCGATGTGGTCCACACCTCCCTGCAGAAGCGCGCCATCCGCACCGCGCAGCTCGCCCTGGAGGCCGCCGACCGCCACTGGATTCCGGTTCACCGCTCCTGGCGGCTGAACGAGCGCCACTACGGCGCCCTCCAGGGCAAGGACAAGGCCCAGACCCTGGCCGAGTTCGGCGAGGAGCAGTTCATGCTCTGGCGCCGCTCCTACGACACCCCGCCGCCCGCCCTCGAGGACGGCACCGAGTTCTCCCAGAGCGAGGACCCGCGCTACGCCTCCATCCCGACGGAGCTGCGCCCGCGCACCGAGTGCCTCAAGGACGTCGTCGTCCGCATGCTGCCGTACTGGTACGACGGCATCGTGCCGGACCTGCTGGCCGGCCGTACGGTCCTGGTCGCCGCGCACGGCAACTCCCTCCGCGCGCTGGTCAAGCACCTCGACGGCATCTCCGACGCCGACATCGCGGGCCTGAACATCCCCACCGGCATCCCGCTCGCCTACGAGCTCGACGCCGACTTCCGCCCGGTCAAGCCCGGCGGCACCTACCTCGACCCGGAGGCCGCCAAGGCCGCCATCGAGGCCGTGAAGAACCAGGGCAAGAAGAAGTAAGCAGCCGCGAGCAGCACCGCTGCAGCCCCCCGTCGGCGCGAAAGCGCTGGTGGGGGGCTTCTTGCTGTGGCGAACGGGTCATGCGGTCACCGAATGGAGCAAGTTGACCACGGTGCGGATGCGACCCCCGGGTCTTCAGGTGAGCCTCAAAGCAAGGAGGTAACACCATGCATTCAATCCGCTCCGCCATATGCGGTGCAGCCACCGTCGTCGCCGTCGTCGCGGCTCCCGTCGCCCCCGCCTACGCCTTCGGGGGCAGCATCGCCCCGACCATCGGCGAGGCGGCCGGCGCGGTCCCCAACACGGACGGCCCCGGCCACGGCCGTCACGACAACCGTGAGGACTGCGACGACGACCACGGTCGCCACGACCATGACGGCCGCCACGACCACGACGGCCGTCACGACCACGACGGCTGGGGCGGTCACCACGACCACGACGGCTGGAGTGACCACGACCACGGTTGGGGCCACGACCACCACGGCGACCACCACGGTGACCACCACGGCGATCACCACGGCGATCACCACGGCGATCACCACGGCGATCACCACGGCGATCACGACCACGGCCGGGGTGACCACCACGGTGACCACGACCACGGCCGGGGTGACCACCACGGTGACCACGACCACGGTCGCGGCGACCACCACGGCGATCACGACCACGGCCGGGGTGACCACCACGGTGACCACGACCACGGGCGTGGCGATCACCACGGCGACCACCACGGTGACCACGACCACGGCCGGGGCGACCACGGGCGTGGCGACCACGACCACGGCCGTCCGCACCACTCCTCCCACGCGGGCGGTGGCGCCACGGCGCTCGCGTCCTCCACGGAGTCGACGGCTGCCGAAGCCCCGGTCCTCATCCTGGCCGGTACCGCGACCGCAGGTCTCATCGGCGGCATGATCTGGTACCGCCGCCGCGCCGCCGGCGCCGTCAAGCAGTGACGGGGAGCGAACGGGCGTCATGTCAGAAGCGCGCGCAGGTGGCCGGAAACGCAACCGCCTGCTGACGAGGGTGGCCTGGGCAGCACTGCTGCTCGCCCTGTGCCTGGCCGGTGGCGGCGGTGCCGCCGACGAGCCGGAAACCCAGGCAACGGGCCGTGGCGGCGTCGCCGCCAAGAGCCACCCCCGAGCGCACGGTCTGCCCCCGGCACACGAACCGTTGCCGGGGGCGGGCCCCCAGTCCCTGGAGATCAAGATCCTGGGGCTCAAGGCCCCCGTCGAGAGCCACGGCCTCGACAAACTGGGGGGCGTCGAACTGCCCCCGTACGAACGGGCCCACGCCGTCTCCTGGTACAAGGACGGCCCCACGCCCGGCAGTCTCGGCCCTTCCGTCATCGTCGGCCACGTCGACACGGAGAAGGCCCCGGCCGTCTTCGCCGGGCTCAGCGTTCTCAAACGCGGCGCGAAGATCCACGTGAACCGGGCGGACGGCACCGTCGCCGAGTTCACCGTCGAGGACATCACCGTCGTCCCCAACGAACCCTTCGACGCCGACAAGGTCTACGGGCCGCTCGACACCGACCGCGCCGAGCTCCGCCTGATCACCTGCGGCGGCGAGTACGACCGCAAGAAACACCTCTACAGCGCCAACATCGTCGTCACCTCGTACCTGACCGGCGTGACGCAGGCCCGGCAGCCGCAGCAGCCGAAGCAGTCGCAGTCGCCGGCCCCCGCGCAGCAGCCCGCTCCGGCGACACCCCCGGCACCGCCGTCACCGGCGGCCCCGGTGACCCCGGCCCCCTCCGGCACGGGCGGCGGCGACGCCGACGAGGACGACGCCGAGTACGAAGAAGAGTGACCGCACCGTGAGAGGACCCCCGGCCGGAGCACCGGCCGGGGGTCCTTCCCGTGAGTGACGTGCGGGGTGCGGGGCGGCTAGCTGCAGCCGCCGCCGCACTGGCACGAGCCGCCGGACTGGCATCCGCAGGAGCAGCCGGGGCCGCAGGTGCAGCCTGCCTGAGTGCGTGCGGGAGGGGTCTGGGTCATGTGCGGGTACCTCCTCGAAGGGTGGTTGCCTGCCCCCAGTCAAGAACCGCCCGATGCGTCCGTCAATGCCCCTCGCGTACGCATGTACGGGCGCATCGAGGGCGCGTAGGAGCACGCGGAGCGGGCCGCACGCCCTCTTGCACGCGCCCCCGCCCCTCACCCCCGGGGCGTGCCCCGGCTCAGGCGTCCGCGTCCCCGCCCGCGCGGCCGTCCGCCTGCGTCAGCTCGTCCGCGTGCTCGCCGGTGACCAGGTAGACCACCCGCTTCGCGACCGAGACCGCGTGGTCGGCGAACCGCTCGTAGTAGCGGCCCAGCAGCGTCACGTCGACCGCGGTCTCGATGCCGTGCTTCCAGCGGTCGTCCATCAGGTGCTGGAAGAGCGCCCGGTGCAGCAGGTCCATCGCGTCGTCGTCCTGCTCCAGCTGGAGCGCGAGATCGACGTCCTTGGTGATGATCACCTCGCCGGCCTTGGCCATCAGCCGCTGCGCCAGCTGCCCCATCTCCAGGATCGTGGCGTGCAGGTCGCGCGGCACCGCCGTGTCCGGGAAGCGCAGCCGCGCCAGCTTGGCGACGTGCTGGGCGAGATCGCCGGAGCGCTCCAGGTCGGCACTCATGCGCAGCGAGGTGACCACGATCCGCAGATCCGTGGCGACCGGCTGCTGGCGCGCGAGCAGCGCGACGGCCCGCTCCTCCAGGTCCCGCTGGAGGTCGTCCACCTTGGCGTCCGCCGCGATCACGGACTCCGCGAGCTTGAGGTCCGCGTCCAGGATCGCCGTGGTGGCGCGCCCGATCGCGGACCCGACGAGCCGGGCCATCTCCACCAGGCCCTCGCCGATCGAATCCAGCTCCTCGTGGTACGCGTCCCGCATTGCCTGACCTTCTCTCTGCCGAGTGAAACAGTGGACCGCTGCCGTGTGGCCGCCCACACTCCCACGTTCCGGCCGGAACGCGACGGCCGCGGCGCCCCGGAGTGAACCGGTACCGACGCCCAGGTGAACTCTCGGCAACGTGTGTTCGAGGCGGCACCCATTTGGCTGTGGATGGGGCGCGGCGCCCGCATAACCTGGACTCATGAACGTGGACGCGGCCCTCGCCGCAGCGGCAGCGCTCGCCGGACTGTGCACCGGCGTGATCGCCATGCTCGCGTTCCGCTGGAGCGAGCGCGACCAGGCCCGCCCCACCCGCAGCTCCCTGCACACCGACGCCGTGCTCCCGCCCGGCGTCGACACCGTCCTGTCGGTCCTGCGCTCCTCGGCCGTCGTCCTGGACGAGGCCGACGCCGTCGTCAAGGCCAGCTCCGCCGCCTACGCCCTCGGGCTCGTGCGCGGCGGGAAGCTGTCGGTCGAGCCCATGCTGCAGATGGCCCGCGACACCCGCCGCGACGGCGAGATACGCCAGGTCGAGCTCGATCTCCCCAGGCGCGGCACCGGTCGCGGCGAGGCCCTCGCGGTCTCCGCGCGCGTCGCCCCGCTCGGCTCCCGCCTGGTCCTGCTGCTGGTGGAGGACCTCACCGAGGCCCGCCGCATCGAGGCCGTCCGCCGCGACTTCGTCGCCAACGTCAGCCACGAGCTCAAGACGCCGGTCGGCGCCCTGTCCCTGCTCTCCGAGGCCGTCATGGACGCCGCGGAGGACCCCGAGGCCGTCAACCGCTTCGCGGGCCGCATGCAGATCGAGGCCACCCGGCTCACCAACCTCGTCCAGGAGCTCATCGACCTCTCCCGGGTGCAGAACGACGACCCGCTGGAGGACGCCGAGCCCGTCCGCGTGGACGAGCTCGTCGCCGAGGCCATCGACCGCTGCCGCCACCAGGCCGGCACCAAGCAGATCACCATGGCCTCGGGGGGCACCGCCGACCTGCACGTCTGGGGCAACCGCGGCCAGCTCGCCGCCGCCCTCGGCAACCTCGTCGAGAACGCCGTCAACTACAGCCCCGCCCGGACCCGCGTCGGCATCGCCGCCCGGCACATCACGGCGCCCGGCGGCGACCTGATCGAGATCGCCGTCACCGACCAGGGCATCGGCATCTCCGAGAAGGACCGCGAGCGGATCTTCGAGCGCTTCTACCGCGTGGACCCGGCGCGCTCGCGCGCCACCGGCGGCACCGGCCTCGGCCTCGCCATCGTCAAGCACGTGGCCGCCTCGCACGGCGGGGAGGTCACGGTCTGGAGCGCCGAGGGCCAGGGCTCGACGTTCACCCTGCGGCTCCCCGAGGCGGGCGCGGTCCGTGACCGCGACCGCAGCCCCCACCATCCCGTTGTCGAACACCTGCGCGCCCCGGAGGTTCTTCCGTGACCCGAGTGCTCGTCGTAGAGGACGAGGAGTCCTTCAGCGACGCGTTGTCCTACATGTTGCGCAAGGAAGGGTTCGAGGTCGCGGTCGCGGCCACCGGGCCCGACGGGCTGGACGAGTTCGAGCGCAACGGCGCCGACCTCGTCCTGCTCGACCTGATGCTGCCCGGCCTGCCCGGCACGGAGGTCTGCCGGCAGCTGCGCGGCCGCTCCAACGTCCCGGTCATCATGGTGACCGCCAAGGACAGCGAGATCGACAAGGTCGTCGGCCTGGAAATAGGAGCCGACGACTACGTCACCAAGCCCTTCTCCTCCCGCGAGCTCGTGGCCCGCATCAGAGCGGTGCTGCGCCGGCGCGGCGAGCCGGAGGAGGTGACCCCGGCCGCCCTGGAGGCCGGCCCGGTCCGCATGGACGTCGACCGGCACGTCGTGACGGTCTCCGGCGCCAAGGTCGACCTTCCGCTGAAGGAGTTCGACCTCCTGGAGATGCTGCTGCGCAACGCGGGCCGCGTGCTCACCCGCATGCAGCTGATCGACCGCGTCTGGGGCGCGGACTACGTCGGCGACACCAAGACCCTCGACGTCCACGTCAAGCGCCTGCGCGCCAAGATCGAACCGGACCCGGGCGCGCCGCGTTACCTGGTCACGGTCCGGGGCCTGGGCTACAAGTTCGAGCCGTAAGCCGTTTCACCCGTACGAGCGAAGGGCCCGGAAGCGTGACGCTTCCGGGCCCTCGTCGTGTCCGTGGTGCGGCCGGGCCGCGCGCGGCTCAGTGACCGGCGTGCTGCTGACCGCTCTGGGAGGCCTGGCCGGTGCCCGGCGAGGCAGCGGCGCCGCTGGGCTTGCCGGCCGCGCCGGCCGGAGCACCGGACGGCGCGCCCGACGGGGCCGTGGAGGGCTCGCCCGGCTCACCGCTCGGCTTCGCGCCGCCCGGCTTCGCCGCCGGCGTCGGCGCGGCCTCGGAGGGGCCCCAGTCCTTGAAGTAGCTCGTCGCGGGGACGACGAAGGCGCCGATGCGCACCTCGCCCGTCTCGCTGAAGTCGAACGACAGCTTCTGCTGCTCGCCGTCCTTCAGGGCCTCGCGCCCGTCCGGCAGGACCGCCGCGGCGTTGCCCTTGCCGCCGAGGAGCACCGAGCCGCCCGCGGGCACGACCAGGTCGCCGGAGCCCTTGGCCGGGGTCAGCTTGACCTTGGCGCCGTTCTTGCCGGTCAGGGTGATCCCGCGGAGCGTCTGGTCCTCGCGGCCGTTGTTGAAGACCTGGCCGGTGATCACGGCGGGGCCCTTGGCGTTGCGGTCGGGCTGCGTGATCACGTTCATGTTCTGCAGCTTGATGTCGCCGACCGAGGTGGCGGCGTTGTCCGGCTTCACCTCGAGCGTCTGCGCGCTGTTGCCCGCCGCGCAGGCGGAGAGCGAGGCGATCGAGAGCACGAGGACGGTAGCGGCGAGAGCGCCGCGTCGAAGGCTGCTGCTCACGGCGGCGGCATCTCCTTGGACGAGGTATCGAGGTATCGACGAGGTAAGAGGTGTGTCAGCGCGCTTAGGTTACCGACCCCCTCGGAGGGCCCCGCACCCGACCCGCCCCCATGGTCAACTTCGTCCCTGTCCGGCCCACGGCCGAATATCGCCCTCGCGCCCCCGCGGGGATGTCCCGCGGGCGCCGGTGCGGATTATCGGTGCGGAATGCGCGGGCGTGTGGAACGCCTTCCTGAATTGATCAAGTTCGCGGTGATCAATTCCCGATTCCGGTCGCCGAAGGCGACCCCCGCCCCGAACGGAGTAGCGGAAGTCAGCCGAGCGGACCCCGGCAAAACGGGACGTTCGACCGCTCGCGAGTGCCTCTCCACGCGTGTAACGTGCCCGTTTCGCCTTGCCCGGAGAACCGCTCCCACCTGCGAATACCCGCTTCCGGAACCCTGCCGCAGCACGACGCGGTTGCTGTTGTCAAGCCCTGAGATATGCCCTGACCTGCGAAAACGCCATTCAGAACGGGGAGTTCCCGTGTTAGACTGGATAGCCACGGAAGGGGTACCTGTCACATGACGTTCAAGGTTGGCGACACCGTGGTCTATCCCCATCACGGGGCCGCGCTGATCGAGGCCATCGAAACTCGCCAGATCAAAGGCGTGGACAAGACCTACTTGGTGCTGAAGGTCGCCCAGGGTGACCTGACGGTTCGGGTGCCGGCGGACAATGCGGAGTTCGTCGGTGTGCGCGATGTGGTCGGCCAGGATGGGCTGGACCGGGTCTTCGAGGTGCTCCGCGCACCCTATGCGGAAGAGCCGACGAACTGGTCCCGTCGCTACAAGGCAAATCTCGAGAAGCTCGCGTCCGGTGACGTGATCAAGGTCGCCGAGGTCGTTCGCGACCTCTGGCGCCGTGAGCGCGAGCGCGGCCTGTCCGCCGGTGAGAAGCGCATGCTGGCCAAGGCGCGGCAGATCCTGGTGAGCGAGCTCGCCCTCGCGGAGAACACCAACGAGGACAAGGCCGAGGCCCTGCTCGACGAGGTCCTCGCGTCCTGACGCGAATGCCGGACACACCACAGGTGCCGGACGTAAAGAAGTGCCGCGGTGCCCGCGCGGTGACGCAAGTCACCCGCCGGGCGCTGCGGCATCTCTCGTTCCGGTGGCGCCGGTGACCGGGGACACCGGCGCGCGCGCCGTACGTACTCGGTGTGCCGGGCCCGGGCAGCCGGCCCGACCAGCTGTCACGGAAGGGGCTGGTCGGGGCTTGCCCGGCACTCCCCCCGCTCTCCGAGCAGGGGGTACCCCCAGGCCATACCCAAACCGGCCGAGGAAGCAAACCTGAACGTGAACGCAATGTCTGATCGAGCCCCTGCCGTCACTCCTGCGCGCACCGCCGCGGTGATCCCCGCGGCCGGCCGGGGCGTCCGGCTCGGCCCGGGTGCCCCCAAGGCCCTGCGCGCCCTCGGCGGCACGCCCATGCTCGTCCACGCCGTCCGGGCGATGGCCGCCTCCCGCGCCGTCTCCCTCGTCGTCGTGGTCGCCCCGCCGGACGGCGCCCCCGAGGTCCGCGCCCTCCTCGACGACCACCCGCTCACCGGCCACGACCGCGCCGAGATCCTCGTCGTCCCCGGCGGCGAGAGCCGCCAGGAGTCCGTGCGCCTGGGCCTCGCGGCCCTCCCGGCCGACGTCTCCACGGTCCTCGTGCACGACGCCGCGCGGCCCCTGGTGCCCGTCGACACGGTCGACGCCGTGATCGCCGCGGTGCGCGAGGGGGCCCCCGCCGTCGTCCCGGCCCTGCCGGTCGCCGACACCGTCAAGCAGGTGGGGCCCCGCACGGGCGCGGCCGAAGGCGAGCCCGAGCTCGTCACCGGCACCCCCGAGCGGTCCCTGCTGCGCGCCGTGCAGACCCCCCAGGGCTTCGACCGGCGCACCCTGGACGCCGCCCACGAGAAGTTCGCCGCCCAGGAGGGCGAGGGCGCCACGGACGACGCCGGCATGGTCGAGCGCCTCGGCGCCCCCGTCGTCCTCGTGCCCGGCCACGAGGAGGCCTTCAAGGTGACCCGCCCGCTGGACCTCGTCCTCGCCGAGGCCGTACTCGCCCGCAGGAGGGCCAACGATGGCTTCTGACCGGATCCCCGCCCTGCCCCAGGTGGGCATCGGCACCGACACCCACGCCTTCGAAGAGGGCCGCGAGCTGTGGTGCGGCGGGCTGCTGTGGCCCGGCGAGACCGGCCTCGCCGGCCACTCCGACGCCGACGTCGTCGCCCACGCCGCCTGCAACGCCCTCTTCTCCGCCGCCGGCCTCGGCGACCTCGGCGCGCACTTCGGCACCGGCCGCCCCGAGTGGGCCGGCGCCTCCGGCGTCACGCTGCTGACCGAGGCCGCCCGCATCGTCCGCGAGGCCGGCTTCCTCATCGGCAACGTCGCCGTCCAGGTCGTCGGCGTCCGCCCCCGGATCGGCAAGCGCCGCGAGGAGGCCCAGAAGGTCCTCTCGGAGGCCGTCGGCGCGCCGGTGACGGTCTCCGGCGCCACGACGGACGGCCTGGGCTTCCCCGGCCGCGCCGAGGGCCTCACGGCGGTGGCGACGGCCCTGGTGGTCCGCGCCGACGCCTACTAGGCCGCCCCCGCGGGAGCGCGCGCGGTCAGATGGACCCCACGACCTTCCGCGGCGTGACCCGTACGACGACCCTCTCGGCGTCGTCCTTCGCCGCCGGGTTGAAGTCCGCGTAGTCCTTGCCCGTGTACTTCCGCGAGAGCTCGTTGATCAGCTCCTGGCCGCCCTCGGTGGTGAGGTCCGCCGTGCCGCGCACCTCGGCGTAGGTGTACGGGGCGTTGTGCGGGTTGATCATCACCGTGACGCGCGGGTCCCGGCGCAGGTTCTGTTCCTTGCGCCGCCCGACGGTCGTGGAGATCAGCAGGTCGTCGCCGTCGCGCGAGAGCCACGTGACCGTGAGCTGGGGGCTGCCGTCGGGCTGGATCGTCGCGACCGTCGCGAAGACGGGGGAGTCGTCGAGGAGCTTCTTCAGGTCGTCGGAGAGCGTGGCGGCCACGGCGTGTTCCTTCCCTGGGGGAGCGTGCGCGTGCGCGGTCGCGCCCACCGTATGCCGCACGCGCGGAAAACGGGCGCGTACAAGCCGGGACAAGCCGGAACGCGCCCGTGGTGGCCCAGTGAGCCGTCCGCGCCCCCGTCAGACCCCGTCCGGCCGGCCCGCGCCCACGCGGTCGGCCGCCGCCTGCTCGTACGGGCCCGTCTCGTACGCCCGCAGCCGCTGCGCCACGCCGCCCGCGCCCTCGCGGACCTCCTCGCGCCCGGCGTGCTGCTCGGGCACGGCCGACGGCACGGCCGCCCCGGCGGGCGCCCCGGCGCCCTTGGCGCCGTGCACCGCGCCCATCGGGCGGGGCGAGTGCCGGCGCACCTCGTCCATGCTGGAGCGCATCACCTTGCGCAGCCAGGAGCTCAGCGGCTTCTCCACGAACTTGTGCATCAGCCACGCCGCGGCGAGCATCACCAGGATCAGGCCGGCGACCAGCAGGGGCCTGGGGACGCGGTCGCGCAGGCCGTAGATGACCGTCATGCCGATGTACTGGTGGAGCAGGTACAGCGGGTAGGTGAGCGCGCCCGCCGTGGACAGCCAGCGCCACTGGATCCGGTTGAACGCGCCGCACGCGATCAGCCCCATCAGCACGAAGGCGACGAGGACGATCACCCGGGCGGGCCAGGCGGGGATGTTGTGCGTGGTGTTGTCCGCGACGCGCCGCGCGATGTGGTGCTCGGCGAGGAGCAGGGACAGCGCGACGAGGCCCCACAGCAGCGCGGTGGGGCGGTAGCGGTACATGAGGTAGAAAGCGATGCCCGCGACGAAGTACGGCTCGTAGAGCGGCATCGCCCACTGGTCGAGGACCTTGATGTCCGCCTGGACCGAGGCCATCGCGACGACCGTCCACAGCGCGCAGAAGAGCACGCACTTGCGGTACGTCACGCCCGTGGCCACGACGGCCGCGAAGAGTACGTAGAACTTCAGCTCGATGAAGAGCGTCCAGTAGACGCCGTCGACATCCCAGACCCCGAGCCCCGTCTGGAGCATGGTCAGGTTCGTGAGGACGTCGTTGAAGCCGCCGTTGAGCTGCCGCACCTGCGGCCACAGCGTGATGACGGCCGCGGTCAGGAGGATCCCGACCCAGTAGGCGGGGTAGACCCGCGACACCCGGGAGATCACGAAGTCGCCCAGCGAGCGGCCCCACGTGCTCATGCAGATCACGAAGCCGCTGATGAGGAAGAAGATCTCGACGCCGAGCCAGCCGTACTGGGCGAACTTCCACGCGTTGGGGAAGATGTGCTCGGGGTCCTCGCCCCAGCCGCCGCGCAGTGCCACGTAGTGGAAGAAGACGACCATGAGGGCCGCGAGCAGGCGCAGCCCGTCCAGGACGTAGAGCCTGGGAGCGGCGGTCCGCTGTCCGGCTGCCAGGCCGCCATCGAGATTGCCTCGTCTGGCGAAACGCATGTCGTCCTCTCCATCGGCTCAGGTCGGCTCATCCTACGCAGGGCCGTCCGCGCGCATGCTGACACAAGGACCCCCCGGCCCGCCGTGACAGTTATCTCCTGTCTCTGCCGTAATTCCAACCCCTGCCTTGGAACGTCTCCGGGGTGATCTTGTGACGATCTTGTGGACGGCCCGCCGCCGGATCCGCCGCCGGGTCCGCTATCCGGCCCGGATCTCCGCGGCCGCCCGCCGCAGCCCGCGCCGCAGCGCCCCGGCCAGCGGCCGCTCCACCAGGCGGTGCACCAGCCACGCGGTCAGCAGCATGCCGGCGAGCAGGGCGGGCAGCAGGACGGCCGGGGGCACGTCACCGGCCGCCCGGCGGATGACCAGCCAGCCGACGCGCTCGTGGATCAGATAGAGGGGATAGGTGAGCGCCCCGGCGGCGGTCAGCCAGGGGTGGTCCAGGCGGCGCGTCCGGCCGAGCGCGACCGCCGCCACGGCGAGGAAGAACAGCGCGAGGAGCACCGCGGTCGGCCAGTGGGGCACGCGGTGGCCCATGTACCCCTCGGCCCGGGTGTGGGCCGCCACCAGGTCGTGCTGGGCGACGAGGAAGCACGCGGCGACGATCAGCCACAGCACGAGGTTGGGGCGGTAGCGGTGCATGAGGTAGAAGGCGATGCCCGCGATGAAATACCAGCAGTTCTCCGGCATCAGCACCTGGTCGAGCACGGGCTCGTCCGCCGCCGCCGCGACGGCCGCCGCGAAGCCCCACACCACGCAGAAGCCCACCGCCCGCGCGTACGTCAGCCCCTTCCCGGCGACGACGAGCGCGAAGAGCAGGTAGAAGCGCATCTCGACCCACAGCGTCCAGTACACGCCGTCGACGGCGTCCACCCCGAGGGGGGACTGGAGCATGGTCAGGTTGACGGCGATGTCGCGCGCGCGGGGGGTTTCGTCCGGGGACGGCCACAAACGGACGACGAGGGCGACGGCGAGTACCGAGAACCAGTACGCGGGGAAGAGCCGGGTGACGCGCGAGGCGGCGAACCGGCCGACCCCCCTGCCCCAGCAGCTCATGCAGATCACGAAGCCGCTGATGAGGAAGAACAGCTGCACGCCCAGCCAGCCGTAGGACGCCGGCAGGTGGGCGGTGGGGAAGACCGCCGCCGGCGGGCCGTCCCAGGCGCCGCTGCCGAAGGCCACGTAGTGGTACGCCACCACCATCAGCGCCGCGAGCAGCCGCAGGCCGTCCAGCGCGGCCAGCCGGGCGCGCCCGCCGCTGCCGTCCGGGCCCCCGGGGGACTCGGGGGGCTCCGCGTGCTCCTGCTGTACCGGCAGAGTGGGGTGCAACGCCCCTCCAGGTGAGGAAGGTGAGGCAGTGCCGGGGAAGCTATCACGCATATCTGTTGTTTTTTGGCATTAGCCTCATAAAGGACAATCTGTGCCGTCCTGTCATGGAACCCCTCAGTCCGCCCGTTAGGGGGCCCGATTGCCGGGGGCACTGCCGAACGCCCACTACTCTGGTTGCGTGACCATTCGCCTGTACGACACCAGCGCCCGGCAGATCCGCGACTTCTCCCCGCTCACTGAGGGCTGCGTCTCGATCTACCTGTGTGGCGCGACCGTGCAGGCCGCTCCGCACATCGGCCACATCCGCTCGGGTCTGAACTTCGACATCCTGCGCCGCTGGTTCGCCTACCGCGGCTACGACGTGACCTTCGTCCGCAACGTCACGGACATCGACGACAAGATCATCAACAAGGCCGCCGACCAGGGCCGCCCCTGGTGGTCCATCGGCTACGAGAACGAGCGCGCCTTCAACGACGGCTACGCGGCCCTGGGCTGCCTGCCGCCCACCGTCGAGCCCCGCGCCACCGGCCACGTCACCGAGATGGTCGAGATGATGCGCGGCCTCATCGAGCGCGGCCACGCCTACGAGGCCGACGGCAACGTCTACTTCGACGTCCGCTCCTTCCCGGGCTACCTGCAGCTGTCCAACCAGGAGCTGGACAACCTCCTGCAGCCCTCCGGCGAGGGCGAGACCGGCAAGCGCGACTCCCGCGACTTCGCCATGTGGAAGGCCGCCAAGCCCGGCGAGCCCTCCTGGGAGACCCCCTGGGGCCGTGGCCGCCCCGGCTGGCACCTGGAGTGCTCGGCCATGGCCCACAAGTACCTCGGCGAGGCCTTCGACATCCACGGCGGCGGCCTCGACCTGATCTTCCCCCACCACGAGAACGAGATCGCCCAGGCCAAGGCCTTCGGCGACGACTTCGCCTCGTACTGGGTGCACAACGCCTGGGTCACCATGAGCGGCGAGAAGATGTCGAAGTCGCTCGGCAACTCCGTCCTCGTCTCCGAGATGGTCAAGCACTGGCGCCCCATCGTCCTGCGCTACTACCTCGGCACCCCGCACTACCGCTCGATGATCGAGTACAGCGAGGAGGCCCTGCGCGAGGCCGAGGCCGCGTTCGCGCGGATCGAGGGCTTCATGCAGCGCGCTACCGAGCTGGCCGGCGAGCCCGTCGCGCCCGCCGCCGAGGTCCCGCCCGCCTTCGCCGAGGCCATGGACGACGACCTGGGCGTCCCGCAGGCCCTCGCGATCGTGCACACCACCGTCCGCCAGGGCAACTCCGCCCTGACCGCGGACGACAAGGAATCGGCCGTCGCCCGCCTGGCCGAGGTCCGCGCCATGCTCGGCGTCCTCGGCCTCGACCCGCTGGACGAGCAGTGGGCCGGTGCCTCCGTCGGCCGCGGCGACGACCTCCACGGCGTCGTGGACTCCCTCGTCCGCCTCGTCCTCGACCAGCGGCAGGCCGCCCGCGGCCGCAAGGACTGGGCCGCCGCCGACGCCATCCGCGACCAGCTCCAGCACGCGGGCCTCGCCATCGAGGACACCCCGTCCGGACCGCGCTGGTCGCTGTCCTGAGGGACACTTTTCGTACGTACGTAGTAGGCAACCGCCGGGCGCAGTCCGGCGCAGCCGTCCTAAGCCCCGTGAGGCCCGCCAGGGCCGAGCGGCGCGGGGGCGGCAGAGAAACAGAAGTCAGGTGACCCCATGGCCGGCAACAGCCAGCGCAGGAACCGCCGCACGTCCAACAAGAAGGGCGCGACGGTCGGCAGCGGCGGCCAGCGGCGCCGAGGCCTGGAGGGCAAGGGCCCGACCCCGCCCGCGTCCATGCGCAAGGGACACAAGAAGAACCGTGTCGCGAACGCCCAGGCCAAGCAGGCGGCCCGCCGCCCGTACGCCCGTCGCCCGCGCCACCAACATGACGCGGATGCTGGAGTCGTACCAGAAGGAAGGTCTGATG
>NZ_JBPQTS010000123.1:0-23153 GCF_051386455.1 Streptomyces sp. URMC 124 | reverse complement strand
CCGGCCGGGGGCCGGTCCTCCTCCAGGGTTGCTCCGGCCCGCGGTTCAGGACGCGGTGACGTCCTGCTGGATGATGCGCTCGACGTTCCGTTCCGCCAGTGCCGTGATGGTGACGAAGGGGTTGACGCCGATGCTGCCGGGGATGAGTGCGCCGTCCGTCACGTAGAGGTTCTTGTATCCGGCGACCCGGCCGTAGTCGTCGGTGGCCTTGCCCAGCACGCAGCCGCCGAGCGGGTGGTAGCAGAAGTCGTCGGCGAAGGCCTTGAGCTGCTTGCCGAAGAGGTCGTACCGGTACATCGTGGTGTTGGCCTTGTTGATGCGGTCGAACAGCGACTTCGCGGCGGCGACCGCGGGCGCGTTCTGCTCCCGGGTCCAGCGCAGGTCCGCGCGGTCCTTGGCCGCGTCGTAGACGAAGGTGCCGCGCTCGGGGTTCTTGGTGATGGCCAGGTAGAGGCTGACCCAGGTCTCCACGCCCGCCGGCATGGGGGCGATCTCGGCGAAGACCGGGGCGTCCTTGTTGTCCCAGTCGTCGATGCCGAGGGCGGGGATGGAGGACTGCTTGGTGCCCGTGGGGTTCCACATGTGGTTGGCGCGGGCGGTCATGATGTTGCCGTTGGGGCCCCAGCCGCCGCCGATCTCGGAACTGAGGTGGGGCAGGGCGCCGGTCTCCCGGGCCCGCAGGAGCAGTTCGGTCGAGCCGAGGCTGCCGGCGCCGAGGAAGAGGTGGCGGCAGGAGATCTCCTTGGTGGCGAGCAGCTTGCCGTCGGCGTCCTTCTGCTCGACGGTCAGCAGGTACGTGCCGTCCTTCTGCTGACCGATCGTCCTGACCTGGTGCAGGGTCTCGATGGTGACCTTGCCGGTGCCCAGGGCGGCCGCCAGGTAGCTCTTGTCGAGGGAGACCTTGCCGTGGTTGTTGCCGTAGATGACCTCGGCGGCCAGCCCGGACTTGGGCACCGTGCCGTCGGCCTCGCGGCGCATGTAGTCCCAGTCGTAGACGTTGGGCACGAAGGTGGTGCCCAGGCCCGCCTTCGCGGCCTGCTCGCGCGAGACCCGGGCGAACTTGTACCACTCGGTCTGCTCGAACCAGCCCTTGTCGATGTTGCCCACCCGGAGGGTCGCGTTGGCGCGCGGGAAGTACTTGGCGTACATCTCGGCGGCGTCGACCCGGGGCAGCACCTCCTCGAAGTACGAGCGCCGGGGCGTGACGGCCATGCCGCCGTTGACGAGCGAGCCGCCGCCGACGCCGCGTCCGACGTACACGGACATCTGGTCGAAGTTGACCCGGTCCAGGACGCCCGCGTAGGGGTCGATGTCGCGGTTGGCGAGGTCCAGCCACAGGAAGGAGCCCAGCGGGGCCTCCGTGCGAGTCTTGAACCAGCTGGAGCGCTTGTCGGGCTTGAGCATCCCGCTGAAGACGTTGCCGTCCGGGCCGGGCTGGTTCCACAGCTGGCCCATCTCCAGCATCAGCGTGGGGACCCCCGCCTCGCCGAGGCGCAGCGCGGAGACGGCCGCGCCGTAGCCGGTGCCGATCACGACGGCGGGGACGAACGTCCCGCTCCCGCTGCCGGTCCGGGTGGCGGCGGCCGCGCCGGGGGCGGCGATCGTGGTCCGGCCGGCGAGTGCGGCGGCGCCCAAGGCCGCCAGGCCGAGCATGCGGCGGCGCGACAGGGGCTGGTGTGCTACCACGCTGTTTCTCCTGAGCTTTCGGGGAGAGGAAAGGCGAATTCGAGGTCGGGCGGAAGGGCAGGGCCGTGGGATGTCCCGCTGCGGTCCGGTGTCGGCGCCCGTTCGCGCTTATGGACGCTATGGAGAGCGCGCGACCACTGTCAACGGGAACCTGACGGGCCCTCACTAACCCTGTGGGTGCCGGGCCCGGAGGTTCGGTTACCCGAGGTAGGAGGGCTTCGGTTCGGTACGGGCGGCTCCCGGTCAGTCGGCCGCCGGATCCGGCAGCAGGAGGGAGAACACGGCCAGCTCGGACCGTCCGGCGACGCGGAGCTTGCGGTAGGCGCTGGTGAGGTGCTTCTCCACGGCGCGTGAGCTCACTTCGAGCCGTTCGGCGATGTCCTTGTTGGGCAGCCCGTGGGCGGCGAGTCCGGCGACTCTGCGTTCGGAGCGGGTGAGCGCCGCCACCACCGCGGGGGTGCGGGAGCCGGCCGGGTCGGCGAGTTCCCGGGAGGCCCGCTCGGCGATCCACTGCACGCCGCAGGTGACGGCTTGCTCGCGGGCCCGGCGCAGCCGCACCTCGCCCTCGGCGTTCCGGCCGGCGGCCAGCAGTCTCCGGCCGAGGAGCAGTTCGGTGCGGGCCGCCTCCATGGCGTTCACGGAGCCCCCCAGGAGGGCGGCGGATTCGCGCAGCAGCTCGATGCCCCGCTCCCCCGCCGTGGCCGCGCCCCTGACCCGCTGGGCGCGGCCCATGGCGACGGGGGTGCCCCAGGCCACGGCCCGTTCGTACTCCTCGTCGGCGAGGTCGAGGGCGCGCTGGGTCCGGCCCAGCCGGTGCTGCAGCCCGGCCGCCCAGGTGCGCCAGGGGACGAGGGCGGGGTTGCGCCAGTCGGCGCGTTCCGCGGAGCGGCCCCAGTCGAGGACGTACTCCAGGGCCGTGGCCCAGTCGCCCTCGCCGGCCGCGATGGAGCCTCTCAGGAGCTGGAGGGGGGAAGGCCTGAAGTCGTGGTCGGCGGTCTCGCGGTGGCGGGAGAGCAGCCGCCGGGCCAGCCGGGTGTCCCGGCTGTGGACGGTCACCATGACGAGGGCGGCCATGGAGGACAGGGTGGCCCACTCCGTCATGCCGAGTTCGAGGGCTTCCTGGGCGTGGGCCCGGGCCTCCTGCAGGCGTCCGCGGGCCAGCTGGAAGTGGGCGAGTTCGGTGGCGATCACCGCCCTGGGGACGGGAGCGCCCTCCCTGCGGGCGCGTTCCCCCGCGATCATCAGCCAGGGGCCGATGGCCTCCAGTGATTCCGCGGCCACGAGTACGCCGCACAGGTGCGGCAGCGCGGTGTGGACGTGGGAGGGGGCCGCGGGTTCGTGCTGGAGGACGCGGTTGGCCTGGAAGGCCACGTCCGCGGCGGCCATCTGCTGGGTGACGGTGGCGCCGTGCAGGAGGACGGTGACCAGTTCGCGCTCGGCCGCCGTGTGGACCGGAGGCGTGCTGCCGAGGGCGCGCAACCGTTCCGCGCAGCGTCCGATCTCGCCCGGGCCGGCCACGGCGATGTGGCGCAGGCGGGCCTCGAGCCGCAGGGCGGCCTGCCGCTCGATGCCGGTGAGGCCGTCCGGGTCGCCCAGGTCGGCGGCCACCGCGGCGACGGTGTCGATGACCGGCGGGGGGCAGCTGCCGAGCAGGAAGGGCGGGGTACGGGCGGCTGCGAGCGCGCGCCGGGGGGCGGGGAGCAGGAGGAGGGCCTGGGAGAGGTGCCGCAGGGCGGCTTGCGGGTCGGTGTCGCGCTCCGAGGCTTCCAGGTCGAGCAGCAGGGCGGCCCGGTCCGTGCCGGAGGGCGTGCTGCCGAGCAGCGCCCGGCGCAGGTAGCGGGCCGCCTCCTGAGGGGCTCCGCGCCGTCGTGCGGCGGTTGCGGCGGCGCGCAGTACGTCGACGGCCCAGCCTTCGTGGCACGAGGGGACGGCGAGCAGCTGGGCGGCCGCGCGCTCTGCCGGGTGGCCGCCGCTGTACAGCAGTTGCGCGGCGCGCAGGCGCATGTCGTCGTGTTCCGCGGCCGTCATCGATTCCTCGGCGGCCTCCCGCACGGAGGGGTGGACGAAGCGCGGTGCGGGCCCGTCGGTCAGCAGGCCGAGGCGGCGCAGGGACCTCGCGGCTTCCTCGCTGCCGGCGGTGTCGAGCTCCGCGAGGTGGCCGGCCGGTTCGAGACCGGCGTCCTCGTCGAGGACCGCCAGTGCCCTGGCGAGCCGGCGTACCGGTGCCGGCTGGGAGCGCAGGGCGACGGTGAGGCGCTCGCGCAGCGCGACGAGCCGGGTCTCCGGCGCGAAGGAAGGATGCCCGGGCGGCGGCCCGCCCGGGGCGAGGGCGGTCAGGGCCGCGGTGAGGAACAAAGGGTTTCCGCCCGATGCCCGGTGCGAGGAGGCGATCTGCTCGGGGGTGCCGGGGCGGCCCAGGTGGTCGGCGACGAGCTCACCGACGGTCTCCACGGTCAGCGGGGCCAGGTGGAGGAAGGAGGTGGCGCGTTCCATGAGGGCCTGCACCGGTGGTGCGTCTGCGCCCGGCCCGCCTTCCTGCACGCCGACGACCATGGTGGCGCGCAGGTCCGGCAGCCGCTTGGCGAGCGCGCCGAGCCAGCGCAGGGAGGGAGGGTCGGCCCACTGGAGGTCGTCCACGAGGATCAGGAGCGGCTTGTCCGCGCTGTACTCGGCGACGAAGGAGAGGAGTTCGGCGAACCGGTCCGGGCCGGGGACGAGTTCGAGGGCCCGGCAGCCCGGGAGCGGGTCGAGGAGCTGACTGACGACGCCGAAGGGGAAGTCCTGCTCCTGCGGGGCGCAGCCGGCGGTCAGGGCGCGCAGGCCGCGCCGTACGGCGAGCGCGGGCAGCCGTCGCAGCAGGGCGGTCTTGCCGGTGCCGATGCCGCCGGTCACGGCCAGCAGGCGGCCGTCGCCACGGTGGGCGGAGTCCATCGCCGCGGTGATGAGGTCGATTTCGCGTTGGCGTCCGCGCAGCGGTGTCATGAGGTCGCTTTCGGTTGGTGCCCCAGCGCGGCGGCCAGGTCGGGCCGGCCCTGGATGCCCAGCTTGCGGTAGGTCTTGGTCAGGTGCAGTTCGACGGTGCGCGGGGTGACCGACAGCCGCGACGCGATGGCCCGGTTGGGCAGGCCGTCGGCGGCGAGTGCGGCCACCCGTAGTTCGGCGGCGGTCAGTTCCTGCCGGGGCGCCGGCCGGGGGGCGGGGCCGGGCGAGAGCCGCCGGTCCTGCGCACGCGGGGCGGGGGGCCCGCCGCCGCGGGCCCGGCGGCCGCGGCCGGTGGGAGCGGCGGCGCGCGGTGCGGAGCCCGGTGTGCTGCGGTCGGCGGGGTTCGCGGTGCCGGGGCCGGCGGGCGGCGCTCCCCCGTCCGTCGCGGAGCCGGGCCGGGTCCCGGGGACGCCCCATGCTCGTGCCAGGTGCTGCTCCTCGGCGAGGAGTCCGGCGGCCACGGAGCCGTCCGCAGGTGTGCCGCAGGCCGAGGCGGCGACCCAGCGCCAGGGCAGGAAGGCGGGGTTGGTCACCTGCCGGGCGAGCAGCCTGCGCCCGCACTCCAGCAGGTCGGCCAGGGCCTGCTCGCGGTGGCCGCGGGCCAGGTGCAGCCGTCCCCTGGTGTAGAAGAGGAGGGCCCCGGCCAGTCCTGCCGCCGTGCCGTACGGATGTGCCCGGGCGAGGAGCCGTTCGGCTTCGTCCGGCTCGCCCTGTTCGAGCCGCACCAGGGCTTCGAGGGCGATCAGCCCCGGGGTGAGGAACGGGGTCCGGCAGTTGCTGAGCATGGCTTCCTGGGCCCGGTCCAGTGCGTCCCACGCGGCGTCGGGCCGTCCGCGGCCCAGTTCGGCGAGACCGGTGACGAGGAGGGCCAGGCCGGCCACGGGGGGCACGTCCGCGTGCCGGGCGTGGACGAGCACGGCGTCGAGGGCGGTGCAGGCCTCGTCGTGGTCGCCGCTGAGCACCAGTACGTGGCAGGCGGCGACCTGCAGGAGGAGCGGTACGGTGCGGCCGGCGGCCGGGGCGAGGGCCGTACGGGCCAGGCGGCGGGCGAGGCCGATGTCGTGGCCGCGCAGGGCGGTGCGCCAGGCCGCGGCCGCGGCCTCCGCCGCTCCGGCGGGCTGCGGGCCGAGCGGCGGGACCGGAGGGTGGTCCAGCTCGTGGGCGGCTTCCGGCTCGCTCTGTTCGGCGAGCCAGTACAGGGCGCGCAGGGCACCGGCCTGGTCGCCCTCGGGTGCGGCGCGCCCGGCCGCCAGGGCGATCAGCGGCTGGGCGGCGGCCATGTCGCCACGGGCCACCAGGAGTTCGGCGGCGTGCACCCAGGCGGGTGCGGCGGTGCTGTCGGCGGGGGTGAGCAGGGCCTGGCGCAGGTACCGGTCGGCCGTCTCCGGGTCGGAGGGCAGGACGGCGGCCGCGAGTTCGGTCAGCAGCCGGACGCGTTGTGCCGGCGGGGCCGGTTCGCGCAGGGCGCGCCGGAGCAGCCGGGTGGCGTCGGCCGTCCGGCCGGCGATGCGCCGGCGGGACGCCTCGCTGCGCAGGACGCCGACGGCCCAGTCGGCTCCGGCGGGCCGCGCGCCGAGCAGTACGCGGGCCACCACGCTGTCGGGGGCGGCGGTCCAGTACGCCCATGCGGCGGTGCAGGAGTGGAGTTCCTCCCTGTGCTTGACGCTCAGGTCGGCCAGGACGGCCTCGGCCGCCGCCGGGTGGTGGAACGCGGGCCGGTCGCCGGGAAGGAGCAGGCCGGTTCCGGAGAGCCGGGCGAGGGCGCGGGGCGCGGGCACCCCGGTGAGGGCGGTGATCATGGAGGGGGTGCAGTCGGGTTCGGCGACGGCGATGACGCGCAGAACGGCGCGGAGTTCTTCGGGCAGCAGATCGAGGGTGTGGCGGGTGCGCCGGCGGACGGCCTCCGCGGCGCAGTCGGCGAGGTGGGGCAGGTGAGAGGCGGTCGGCCGCCATCCGTGGCGTACGAAGTGGCTGGTGACCGAACGCAGCAGGGCGGGGTTGCCGCCGACGGCGCGCACCGCCGCTCCCAGGAACACCAGGTCGGCCGGGGTGTCCCAGGCCCGGGTGAGGAGGTGGCCGACGGCGGTGTCCGGCAGCGGGTCCAGGGCGAGGGTGTGCCGTGCGACGGCGTCCTCGTCGTCGAGCGGGCAGGAGTCGATGCGGTCGTCGGGTCCGGCGGGGACGACGTCGCAGCGGGAGGTGAGCAGCATCAGGGACGTGCCCGCGAGGCGGCGGCCGAGCGCCTGCAGCCAGCGCAGGGAGGCCTGGTCGGCGTACTGGAGGTCGTCGGCGACGAGGAGCAGCGGCCCGGTGCGGGCCGCGGCGAGGAAGGTGCGGCACAGGGCGGCCCGTTCCGGCTCTCCCGGGCGCTCGTGCCGTGGCGGGGCCGCGGCGTGGCCGCTGCGCGCCAGGGCCCGGTGCAGTGCGGCGGCGAGGCCGTAGGGGACGCCGGACTCCTCGGGGCAGGCCTGGGCGGCGGCGACCGGGATGCCGGCCCGCCCGGCCAGGGCGACCACGCGTGCCAGCAGGGCACTGCGGCCGACGCCGGGCGGCCCGTGCACCTCGGCGAGCACGGGCCGGCCTCCGCGCAGCTGCTGCAAAGCGGCGGAGAGCAGGGCCTCTTCCTGTTCGCGGCCGGTGAGCGGTGAGGCTGCGCCCGGGTCGTCGCCGGGGGTGCGGAGGGCGGGCTGCGGGGTGGTGATCGGTGACATGGCGGTGCTCCCGGTCACCGGCCCGTCGCCTGCAGCCCGGCGGTGCGCAGGCCGCCGGGGAGCTCGGTGCGGCCCCGTACGCCGAGCTTGCGGTAGACGTTGGTCAGATGCATTTCCACGGTCCGGGTGGTGATGAACAAGGTCTCGGCGATCTTCTTGTTGCTCGCTCCGTCGCGGGCCAGGGCGGCCACGCGGCGCTCGCTGCCGGTGAGGGAGTCGAGGGGGCTGGCGGCGAGCTGCGCCATCCGTCCGCCCGCGGTGACCAGCAGTCTGCGCGCGATGCCGGCGAGCAGGTGGTATCCGCAGTGGGTGGCCCTTTCGATGACGCGGCGCAGATGGCGGCGGGCGCCGTCGGTGTCGCCGTGGCGCAGCAGTTCGTGGCCGAGCTGGAATTCGGCTTTGCAGTGCTCCAGGCGGGCCGGGGAAGAGGCCAGGGCGTCCACCGAGTCGCCCAGCAGCCGCAGCCGGGTCCGGCCCTCGGCGACGCAGGCCGCGGCGAGCAGGCCCAGGCCGAGGGCGCGGGGGGTGCCCCAGCGCCGGATGCGCGGCCGGACCTGCTCGACGATCTCGGCGGCCTCGGCGGCCCGGCCGAGGCGGGCGAGGGTGGTGGTGGCGGGCAGCCACCAGGGGGCCAGGAGCGGATTGGCCACGCCCGCTTCCTCCAGGCCGCGTCCGCACCTCTGCCACGCCGTCAGGGCGCCTTCCAGGTCGCCCTGCTGGCGCAGGGCGCGTCCCCGGGCGTAGAGGTAGTGGTGCCACTCGAAGAGGCGGCGTTCGAGCGCGACGTCGGTGCTCACCAGGTGGTCCAGCACGGCGCACGCCTCGGTGGTCCGGCCCGCGGAGACGAGGGAACTGCCCAGGGCGATGTGGGCCATGGGCACGGGGCCGGCCCGCCCGTCCCGCTCGGCCAGCACGACGGCGGCACGCGCCTGCCGCAGGGCGCCGGCGATGTCTCCGGCGTCGTGGAGGGCGACGGAGCGGCCGGCCAGCGCCGGGACCCGTACCCGCACGCCGTGGCGGGCGAGGCCTCCGGTGTAGGAGCGCTCCAGGCCTGCCAGCGCCTCGTCGACGGCGTCGGCCAGGCCGAGCACGGTGGAGGGGCCGAGGACCCACCAGCCGGCGGCGGGGGCCGCGTCCTCGACCCGTATCGCCTTGCGGGCGAGGTCGGCCACCTCACCGGCCGGCCTGCCCTCCAGGCAGGCCATGACGCTCATGGCGGCCAGCAGCTGGCGCTCTGCGGGGCTGTCGCCGTGCGGCAGCGTCCAGGTGAGGGACCGCTCGCGGGCGGCGGACATGGCCGTCGTGTCGTTGAGGGCGGTGAACAGCAGGGCCGAGGCGACGGTGGTGCGCAGTTCGCGGTCGGCGGGCCCGGGGTCGGTGCCCAAGTGGGTGTCCAGGGCGTCCAGGACGTCTCCGAGGGTGCGCGCCGCGTCGGCCGCCTTGCGGGTCCCGGCGGCCGAGAGGCCGTACTCCACGGCGATGGCGGCCTTCTCCCGGGCGTCCGGGGCGGCGGCGAGGGCCTGGTGCAGGTGGCGCAGCGCGGACGCCGGTGCTGTGGGGGCACAGGCTCGCGCCAGTTCCCGGTGGACGTCCTTGCGGTCGGTGACCGTGAGCCGGGCCGCCAGGGCGCGCCGCAGGCAGGCGATCGCGTCCTTGGTGGCGGCCCGGCCGGGTGACGCGGCGATGGCGTCGCGCAGCACGGCGAGCATCCACGGCTCGTCGATGCGCTCCAGGAAGACGAGCTGGCCGACGACCTCGGCCGCCGGCCGTCCGGCGTCGTTGAGCAACCGGGCCGCCCGGCCGCGCAGTTCCTGCAGGGTTGCGGCCTGCAGGCCGGCCAGGACGGACCGGCGGAGGGGATCGCGCATCGCCGGGGCGCGCCCTGCGGGGGCGACGGCCTCGAACCGGCGCAGCACGCCGAGGGCGGTCTCCACGTGCCGGGCGGGGACGCCCGACAGTGCGCCCAGCAGGTCGGGCTCGGCGCGGCCGAGGACGGCCAGGGCCGTGGCCACCTGCTGTACGGGGTGGGGCTGGAGGGCCAGGAAGTCCGGGATCAGCGAGGCGAGGATGCCGCGGTGGACCGCCGGCAACCGGCGCAGGCCGCCGCGGTCGGGGCGGATCCCGGTGGTGCGCAGCGCGGCGAGCAGCCGCCCGAGCAACTGCGGGTTGCCGCCGCAGATCTCCGCGCAGCGCCGGGCGAAGAGCGGGTCCACGGGGCCGCCCAGCACCCGGCCGGCCATCCGGGCGGTGCCGGACTCGCTCATCGGCCCCAGTTCCAGCAGCGTGCAGCGGTCCTGGGCCGGCAGTTCGGCGAGGGCGGCCGTACCGGGGCCGTCGGTCTCGGTGCGCTGGGCCAGCAGCACGAGGAAGGGGCGTGCGGCGACTCTGCGCAGGACGAAGCCGAGACATCGCAGAGACGTTTCGTCACACTCCTGGGCGTCGTCGAGGACGATGGCCAGCGGGCCGTCGGCCAGCAGGTCGAGGACATGGCCGTACAACCGGCGGCAGTGCGCGTACAGGTCGGCCGGGGGCTCGGCGGGGTCCACCGCCGCGTGCCCGGTGGGGCGGGTCAGCACGTCGACGACCCGGCCGGGTGCGGAACCGCCGCGGAGGGTGCGCACGGTGAAGCCGTCGGCTCGCAGGCGGGTGGTGAGGGCGGCCAGCAGGCTGCTTCTGCCGATTCCGGCCGGGCCCCGGAGCAGCAGGCCCTGCGCGGTCCCCGCCCGGGCGCGGCCGGCCTGCCGCAGCACGCTGTTCAGTTCGGCGGAGCGGCCGACCAGGTCCTGGAATGACTCGTGACGCGTCTCGGTACTGACCGCCAAAGCGTTCCTTTCACGAAGCCTGACGCGTCCTCGCACGGCGAGCGGCGCGATGGCAGCCGGCCCTCGCGGGAGCCGGTCGTACATGATCCAATCGAGATGACACTAAGTAACGGGACGGAAGAGTTCCACTCATCTTTGAGTCAGAACGCGGGCATTGTGGCCGATTTGCCGCTGGTCGCGGAGCGGAGGCGAGAAGGCGCGCCCGCTCACTTCACGAAGTCCTCCACGACCTCGGGCGGCCACGTCCCGACCTTGAGCACGCCCATGGAGTAGGCGCGGGAGACCAGCGCGGCCCGGTTGGGAACCTTCAGCTTCCGCAGCAGACAGGTCACGTGGTACTCGACGCCCTGGCGGCTCAGGTAGAGGCGCGATGCCAGGGGGACGGTGGAGACGCCGGCGGCGATGCCCTCGAGGATGCGGGCGTCCATCTCGGAGAGGATCTTCTTCCGGTTGGTGACCACGCGCGTCTCTTCGGCGTCCCGGGTCGTGGGCATCATGACCAGGATCGCGGTCGTGCCGGGCAGGCCGCCGCGCACCGCGACCGCAGTCAGGGGGACGGTGAAGGGCGGTTCCTCACCGGGGCCCACGGCGATGACGGGGGTGACGAAGCGCTGGTGCTTGCCCTCCAGCAGGTGGGAGAACTGACGCATCAGCGGCTGCCGGACGCTCGGGTGCACCACGTCGCGGAAGCTGCGGCCGCATATCTCCTCGGAGGAGCCGTTGAACTGCCGGAAGAACTCCTGGTTCGCCTGCTGGATGGTCAGGGCCCTATCGAGGCTCGCCATGCACAGGCCCGGGTGGTCGGGCTGCCGGTGCGTGTCCGCGTACCGTCCCCGGCTGCCGAGCGGCGTGTCGTGAGCCAGGGGACGGGCCGGATCAATGGCGAGGGGAGCTGCATTCGACAAGGGAGGGATCCCTTTCAGGAAATTCCGTAGGGAGTGAAATCAATTGGAGGCTAGTGAGCGGCGGGACCGGGGGTCAACGACAGCCCGGCAGGGCCTCTCTAAAGCTGCGGCTCCACGGCGATGGTTCGGTACCCGGACCACCCCCACTACGGGGGTTCGGTACGGTCGAAGTCACGCCAGCACCCTCGTCTTTCACGCCACGCTTGCAGTTCTTTTTTACTCCCCATGCGCGGACTATTACTTCACGATTACACGCCGGTAAAAACTCGTCGGTCTTTTCTCCCCGGCCGCACCCCCGTCATGCGCGTGGGGGCCGCAACCGTTCGCACGGTTGCGGGCCCCACGGCTCTTCGGCCCATCCGGCCCACCGGCTCAGTCGCCGGAGATCGTGACCGCCTGGACCGGGCAGGCCATCGGAACGTCGTGCACGCGCGGGTCGCCCGCCCCGTCCTCGTGGCCCGGGAGCAGGGCGACGACCGCGTCGTCGTCCTGGGTGAAGACGCCGGGCGCGGTCATGACGCACTGGCCCGAACCGATGCACCGGTCGCGGTCGATGGTGATGCGCATGGCCCCCGCCCTCACCAGGTCACGGGGAGCTCGACCGGGCCCTGGGCGTCATGACCCGCCTTGATGGGCACCTCATCGACCGGTACGGCCAGCCGCAGGCCCGGGATGCGGGTGACGAGCGTGCCGAGGGCGATCTCGATCTCGGCACGGGCGAGGTTCTGCCCGAGGCACTGGTGGATGCCGTGGCCGAAGCCGACGTGGTGGCGGGCGTTCCGCCGGATGTCGAAGGTGTCGGGGTCCTCGTACGCCTTGGCGTCGCGGTTCATCAGGGAGATGGAGACCACCACGGCGTCCCCGGCCTCGATGGTCTCGCCCCCGACCTCGATGTCCTCCTTGGCCATCCGGACCATGTAGTCCGAGACGGAGGTGAACCGCAGCAGTTCCTCGACCGTTCCGGAGAGCAGGGCGGGGTCGTTGCGCAGTGCGTCGAGCTGCTCGGGGTGCTGCAGGAGCGTGAGGGCGCCGAGGGCGATCGCGTTGACGGTGGTCTCGTGGCCGGCCACCAGCAGGACCAGCGCGATCATGACCACCTCGTTGTGGTCCAGTGCGCCTTCTTCCAGCTGACGCGCTATCAGCTCGTCCAGCAGGCCGTCGCCGGGATCGGCCTGCTTCCTCTCGACCAGGCCGTGCAGGTAGCCGTAGAGCGCGGCGAAGGCCGCGTCGGCCTCGGCCGACGTCGCGGCGCCCACGAAGTCGCGGGAGCGCTCCTCGAAGAAGTCGTGGTCGCTGTAGGGGACGCCGAGCAGCTCGCAGATCGCCATCGAGGGCACGGGCAGGGCGAAGGCCGACACCAGGTCCGCGGTCGGCCCCTTCTCCAGCATGTCGTCCAGCAGCCGGTCGACCAGGTCCTGGATCAGGGGGCGCATCGCGGCCATGCGCTTGACGCCGAAGCTGGGGATGAGCATGCGCCGCTGCCGGGCGTGCTCGGGGTCGTCGACGCCGATCAGCGGGAACGCGAGCCCGCCCCGGTCCTCGGTGCGCCGGACGACGACGGGGAAGACCGGGTGGCCCCAGTCGGAGGACAGCCGGGGATCGGCGAGCAGCGCGCGTCCTTCGGCATGCCCCGTCACCATCCACGCCGGGCGGCCGTCGAACAGCTCCACCCGCGCCAGGGGGCCCTCTCCCCGCCCGTCCGCGTAGGCCTTCGGAGGCTGGTACGGGCAGGTCCGGTCCTGGGGGAAGGCGAGGTCCGGCGACCCGGCGGAACGGATATCGGTCTCGGTCATGTCGTGCCTTTCAAACGATCGGCGGAGCCATCAATATTTTTTACGGGCGAGTAAATTCAGTCCGTCGGCAAAGCCTTCGCGGTCCGGTCAACGCCTGGTCGTTCAAAACCGCATGTTCGGAAGGCTATGCGCCCGGCAGTAGGGCAACCCCTAGTGTTCGCAGCAGGGCGACCCGTACTGTTCGCGGCCTTCCGGATCCTCCGCCGCCCGGAGCCGGAAGGTGAGCAGCGCCCGCGGAGCGCGGGCGCTGCTCACCTCGTGGATTCACCGGCCCTCGGGGGTCACCAGGTGACGGGGAGCTCGTGCACGCCGTAGAAGACCATGTCGGTGCGGAAGCGGAGCTCCTCCACGGGCTTGGCCAGGCGCAGGGTCGGGAAGCGGCGGAAGAGGGTCTCGAAGACGATCTGCAGCTCGATCCGGGCGAGCTGCTGGCCTATGCACTGGTGGGCGCCGAAGCCGAACGCCAGGTGCGGGGCGGGGCGGCGGGTGATGTCGAAGCGCTCCGGGTCCTCGACGAAGGCGGGGTCGAAGTCGGCGGCCAGGACGTGCGCGACGACCTGCTCGCCCTCGGCGATGCGCACGCCGCCGAGCTCCACGTCCCGCGTGGCGACGCGCTCGCCGCCGAACTGGCCGATGGTGAGGTAGCGCAGCAGCTCCTCGACCGCGTTGCCGATCAGCGAGGGGTCCTCGCGCAGCAGGGCCAGCTGGTCGGGGCGGTCGAGGAGCAGCGCCGCACCGAGACCGATCATGCAGGCGGTGGTGTCGTGGGCGGCGATCAGCAGGGTGCCGGCCGCGTTCATCAGGAACATGTCGTCGACGACGCCGTCGGGGTCCTCGGTGGTGATCAGCGCCGAGATCAGGTCGTCGCCGGGGTTGGCCTTGCGCTCCTGGACGAGTTGGTAGAGCAGCCCGCCCAGGCGCATGCCGGCGGCCTCGGTGGCGGCGACGTCCTGGTCGACGCGCATCATCGCCTCGGCGATCTCCTGGAACTCCGCGCGCCGCTCGACCGGAACGCCGAACAGGTCGGAGATCACCATGGAGGGCACCGGGTTGGCGAAGGTCTTCACCAGGTCGACCGGACCGCCCTGCGTCTCGATGGCGTCGAGGTGCTCGTCGACGATGCGCTGGATGTTCGGCCGGAGCGCCTGCATGCGCCGGACGGTGAACTCCTTGGCGAGCAGCTTGCGGTCGGCGGTGTGGTCGGGCTCGTCCTGCCACAGCAGGCTGCCGCGGCCGGGCTTCTGGGTGACGACGCCGTCCTGGGTGTGCAGGGCGTGGGGCACCCGGACGCTGAACGAGGGGTCGCGCAGCAGGGCACGGACCTGCTCGTAACCGGTCACCAGCCAGGCCTCCTGGCCGCTGGTGAAGGTGGCCCGGGTCACCGGGGCGGCCTCCCGGACGCCGGCGATGCCGTCCGGCGGCAGGAACGGGCAGCTGCGGGCCTTCGGGACGGCGGGGGCGGCGGTGGACTCGGACATGACTCTCCTTGCGCTTGCTGGTGTGATGTGGGGCCGGGAGGGCTCGTACGGCGGGGCCGTCAGGCGGCGGGCAGTTCGAGCGTCGTCTCGCCGCGCCGGGGGGCGTTCACGAGGGCGGCCATGTTCCCGGAGGGGTGCACGTTGTCGTGCATCATCTGGTGCATGCGCCCGATGTCCTCGAAGCCCTCGCAGGCGGACAGGCAGGGGTCGAGCCTGCCGGCGCCGACGAGGTTGATGACCTCGCGGCACTCGCGGGTGCCGGCGTAGTGCGAGCCCTGCAGGCGCTTGGAACGCATCCACAGGTGGCGCAGGTCGACGTCGCCGTTGTAGCCGGAGGTGCCACCGCAGATGACCACCATGCCGGCGTTGTCGCACAGGTACATCGAGGTCGGCAGGGTGTCCTGGCCGCTGTGCTCCAGCACGATCCGCGGGGACTTGCGCTCGCCGAGGATCTCCCAGATCTTCTTGCCGACCCCGCGGGCGCCGCGCAGGAACCGTGCGGACCCCTCGGCGTCGCCGACGTCCGGCAGCCGGCCCCAGTGGTCGAACTCGCGGCGGTTGATGGTGCCCTCCGCCCCGAGGGCGCGGCAGTACGCGGCGCGGTCCTCGTCGGAGACCACCGCGATCGGGATGCCGCCGGCCAGCCGGACGAGCTGGATGGCCATCGAGCCGAGGCCGCCGGCTCCGCCCCAGATCAGGACGGGGTCCCCGGGGCGGACCGTGTTGCCCTGCCAGCCCATGAGCTGCCGGTAGGCGGTGGGCCCGGTGAGCAGGAACGCCGCCGACTTCTCCCACGACAGGTGGGCGGGCTTGGGGTGGCACTGGTACTCGTCGACGCGGCAGAACTGGGCGAAAGAGCCGTAGTTGGTCTCGTACCCCCAGGCCTTGATGCTCTCCGAGACCAGGGGGTCGGTGCCCATCCGGATGTCCTCGGCGGTCTCGTCCCACTGGCCGCTGGTGACGAGCACGTGGTCGCCCACCTTGACGTTGCGCACGCCCTCGCCGACGGCCCAGACCACGCCGGAGGCCTCCGAGCCGCCGATGTGGAAGTCCTCGGGCTGGCCCTGGCGCTGCCGCATCCCGATGACGTCGACCGGCGTGCCGAGCGAGGACCACACGTTGTTGTAGTTGATGCCGGCGGCCATCACGTAGACCAGCACCTGGCCCCGGCCCACGGCGGGGGTGTCGACGACCTCGGTGCGGAACGCCTGCTTCGGCTGGCCGAAGCGGCTCTGCCGGATCACCGAGGCGTACATCTGCGGCGGGACCTCACCGAGCGGCGGGACTTCGCCGATCTCGTAGAGCGCCTTCGTCATGTTTCTCTCCCACATCTGCTCTGTCCGGTTCGGGGGGCGCGCGGCGATCGCGGGGATCGCGGGCCGGTCATGCGGTCGTTGCGTCCGGAGGGGCGGCGGAGGCGGACGGATCGGTGAGGGCCTCCGCCAGCCAGGACTCCACCGCCGCGGCGGTGGTGCCGGCGTGGTCCTCCATCATCGAGTAGTGGTTTCCGGCGACTTCGACGATCGTGTCCACGTGCTCGGGCGGTGCCGCGCGTCCGTCGCCGCCGTCCGCGGTGGCGCCGGACGGCAGGGGCTCGCTCGCCCGGACGAGCAGGGTCGGCGCGGTGATCCGCGGCGCGGCCCAGTCGTCGAACAGGCGCATGTAGCGGCCCATGGCGGTGAGCTGTTCGCCGCCGGACCTCATGAAGTCCAGGCGCTGCGACTGCGCTTGGGCCATGGCGTTGAGCACCTGGTGGTCGAAGGGGACCTCCAGGCTGAAGCTGTCGACCATCACCACGGCCGCGGGCTTCTCTCCCATGGCCTCCAGGCGGGCCGCCACGCCGTGGGCGATCCAGCCGCCCGAGGAGTAGCCGAGCAGGACGACGGGCTTGCCGCCGGAGCGTTCCCGCACGGTCTGCGCGTGCAGGCGGAGCACGGCGTCCACGTCGGCCGGGAGGGGCTCGCCCTTCTCGTAGCCGGGGTGGGTCAGCGCCCATAGGTCGAACCGGTCGCGGAGGGGTGCGGCGAACCGCGCGTACTGGTGCGCCCCGGCCGGTACGACGTACGGCGAGAAGCACATCAGCGCGAAGGGACCGTCTCCTTGCGAGAACCGCACGGGGGCGGGCGGCTGGGCCAGTTCCTCGGGCCGCTCGAAGGAGGGCCGGAAGCGGGACGCCTCCATCAGCATGCCCATGGCCTCGGCGGCCGTCCCGTTCTCGCTCGCATGCTGGTAGAGCTGCACCAGCATGTCGGCGGGCCGCTCCTCCGCGGCCCCGCGGCCGGCGCCCCGGAGCTGCGCCAGCAGGTGCTTGGCGAGCCTGGCCGGCGTGGGGTGGTCGAAGGCCAGTCCGGCGGGCAGCTTGAGGCCGGTGGCCGCCGCCAGGCGCCGGCGCAGGTCGATCGCGGTGAGCGAGTCGAAGCCGAGCTCCAGGAACTGCGCGGTGGGCAGGACGTCTTCGGCGGACGCGTGGCCGAGGACCACGGCGCTCTGGGAGCGGATGTGCTCCAGCAGCCGCTCCTCCTGCTCGGCCGGGGCGAGTCCGGCCAGTGCGCTCGCCAGCTCCCCTCCGGCGCCGGTCTCCTCGTCTGCCGCCCGCTCCGCTTCGAGGAGCCGCCGGACGTCCGGCAGGTCGGCCAGCAGCGGGCTGGGCCGTCCCACGGTGAAGGCGGGCAGGAACTTCTCCCAGTCGATCGGGGCGACGGTCAGGGCCGCCTCGTCGTGCTCGACGGCCTGGTGTAGGGCGGAGATCGCGAGCTCGGGGGCCATGAAGCCCAGGCCCCGCTTCTCGCCGCGCTCCCGGACCGCGTCGTCGACCATGCCGCCGCCGTCCCAGCCGCCCCAGGCGACCGAGGTCGCGGTCAGGCCGCGGGCCCGCCGCCGCAGCGCCAGGGCGTCGAGGAAGGCGTTGGCGGCGGCGTAGGAGGCCTGGCCGCCGCTGCCCCAGACGCCGGCGCCGGAGGCGAAGAGGACGAAGGCGTCCAGTGCGCGGCCGTCGAGCAGTTCGTCGAGGTGGGCGGCGCCGGTGACCTTGGAGGCCGCGGCGTCGGCGAACTCGTCGAGGCCGGCGTCGGCCAGCACGGACGACCGTGCCGTGCCGGCGGCGTGCAGGACCGCGGTGAGCGGGTGCCGGGACTCGATGCCGGCGAGCAGTCGTGCGAGTGCGTCGCGGTCGGCGATGTCGCAGGCGGCGATGGTGACCTCGGCGCCCAGGGCGGTCAGCTCCGCGTGCAGTTCCTGCGCGCCGGGGGCGTCGGGCCCGCTCCTGCTGGTGAGCACCAGGTGCTGTGCGCCCGCGCCGGCCAGCCAGCGGGCCAGGTGCCGGCCCACGCCGCCGGTCCCGCCGGTGACCAGGACCGTGCCGCGGGGCCGCCACGGCGTGGCGGGTTCGGCGTCGGCGGGCCGTGCGCGGACCATGCGGCGGCCGAAGACGCCGTCGGCGCGTACGGCGAGCTGGTCCTCGTCGTGCTGGGCCAGCGCGCCGGCCAGGCGGCGCAGGGCGTGCTCGTCCAGTTCCTCGGGCAGGTCGACGAGGCCGCCCCAGCGCTGGGGCAGTTCCAGCGCGGCGACGATGCCCAGGCCCCACAGCTGTGCCTGGCCGGCGTCGCGCAGCGGGTCGGACGCGCCGGTGGACACGGCGCCGCGGGTCGCGCACCACAGGGGTGCCCGGACGTCCAGGTCGCCGAGCGCCTGCACCAGGGTGACGGTGGCGCCGAGGCTCGCGGACAGCGTCGGGTGGGCGGGGTGCCGGCCGGGGGCGAGCCCGAGCATCGACAGGACGCCGGCGGGCTGTTCGGTGCCGAGTTCCTCGGCGAGCCGGTTCGCGGCGTCCGCGCGGTCGCAGTCGACGGGGAGTTCGACGACGCGCACCTTGGCGCCGTGGGCGCCGAGCACGCCGACGACGCAGGGCGCCCACTCCTCGTCCGCCAGTCCGGCGGGGAGCACGGCGAGCCACAGGCCGTCGAGGCCGGGGTCCGGGTGGTCGGTCAGCTGCCGGAAGGAGACGCGGTAGCGCCAGCCGTCCACCGTGGACCTCTCGCGGCTGCGCCGGCGCCACGCGGAGAGCACCGGCAGCGCGGGGGCGACGAGGGCGGCGTCGTCGGTCCCGAGTTCACCGGCGAGCGCGGGCAGGTCGGCGTCCTCCACCAGTTCCCAGAACCGGGCCTCGGCCGGGTCGGCGCCCGCGAGCACCGGGTCGGCGCTTTCCAGCCAGTACCGCTGCCGCTGGAAGGCGTACGTGGGCAGGTCCACGCGCTGTGCGGGATGCCCGGCGAAGGGGACCGTCCAGTCCACGTGCACGCCGCTGACGTGCAGTTCGGATACGGAGCGCAGGAAGCGGTCCGTGCCGCCCTGGTCCCTGCGCAGCGAAGCGCCGGTCACGGCTTCGGCACCGGCCTCCTCCGCGATCTCCTGCACGGCGCCGGCCAGCAGCGGGTGCGGGCTGCACTCGACGAATACGCCGTGCCCGTCCTCCAGCAGCGTCCGCACGGTCCGCTCGAACTCCACCGTCTGCCGGGCGTTGCGGTACCAGTACCCGGCGTCCAGAGCGGTGGTGTCCAGCAGCGTGCCGGTCACCGTGGAGTAGAAGGGGACGTCCGCCGCGCGGGGCGCGACCGGGGCGAGCAGCTCCAGCAGTTCGGGGCGCAGGCCCTCGACCTGGGCGGAGTGCCCGGCGCCGGTGGCGCCGCGGACCTTGCGCACGCGCACGCCCTCGCCCTGGAGCTCCGCCAGGAGGTCGTCGACCGCGCCGGGTTCCCCGGTGACGGTCAGGGCGGCGGGCCCGTTGACGGCGGCGACCGACAGCCGGTCGCCGTACTTCTCCAGCCGGGCACGGACCTCTCCGGCGGGCAGGGCGACCGCGAGCATCGCGCCCTTGCCGATCAGCTTGGTGAGCGTGCGGCTGCGCAGGGCCACGATCCGGGCCGCGTCGTCCAGGGTCAGCGCCCCGGCGACGTACGCGGCGGCGACCTCGCCCTGCGAGTGGCCGACGACGGCGGCGGGCGTCACTCCGTGGGAGCGCCACAGGGCGGCCAGCGACACCATGACGGTGAACAGCGCGGGCTGGGCGACCTCCACGTCCTCCAGGCCCGGTGCGCCCGGCACGGCGCGCAGGACGTCGAGCAGCGGCCAGTCGAGGTAGGGGGCGAACGCCTGGGCGCAGGCTTCGGCCTGCTCGGCGAAGACCGGTGAGTCCTCCAGCAGGTCGCGGGCCATTTCCGTCCACTGCGAGCCGTGGCCGGGGAAGACGAGGACGGCCTTGCCGGAGGCCGTGGCGGCGCCCTGGACCACGTTGTCCGCGGGTTCGCCGTCGGCGAGCGCCGCGAGCCCGGCCCGCAGCTCGTGCCGGTCGCGGCCGACGACCACGGCCCGGTGCTCCAGCTGGGTGCGCGTGGTGACGAGGGCGCGGCCGACGCCGGGCAGGGAGATCCCTTCGGTGCGGTCGAGGTGGTTCAGCAGCCGGCGGGCCTGGTCGCGCAGGGAGTGCGGGGTCTTCGCGGACAGCGCCCACGGGAACACCTGGGCGGGCCGGGTGGCGCCGTCCTGGGCTGCGGGGGCCTGCTCGTCCTCGGCGGCGGTCGCGCTCTGCGGGGCCTGCTCGATGATGGTGTGGACGTTGGTGCCGCTCATGCCGAACGAGGAGACGGCGGCACGCCGGGGCCCGCCCCGGTCGGGCCAGGCGGTCTGCTCGGTGAGCAGGCGCACGGTGCCGCCGGACCAGTCGACGTCCGGGGTCGGCTCCTCGACGTGCAGGGTCTGCGGCAGGACGCCGTGGCGGAGGGCCATCACCATCTTGATGACGCCGCCGACGCCCGCGGCCGCCTGGGAGTGGCCGATGTTGGACTTCAGCGAGCCGAGCCACAGCGGCCGGTCCGCCGCGCGCTCCTTGCCGTAGGTGGCCAGCAGCGCCTGCGCCTCGATGGGGTCGCCGAGCCGCGTGCCGGTGCCGTGGGCCTCCACGGCGTCGACCTCGCCCGGGACGAGCCGTGCATTGGCCAGTGCCTGCCGGATGACCTGCTGCTGGGCCTTGCCGCTGGGCGCGGTCAGGCCGTTGGAGGCGCCGTCCTGGTTGATCGCGCTGCCGCGCACCACGGCCAGGACCTCGTGCCCGTTGCGGCGCGCGTCGGACAGCCGCTCGACCAGGACCAGGCCCACGCCTTCGGCGAAGCCGGTGCCGTCGGCGGACGAGGAGAACGCCTTGCAGCGGCCGTCGGCGGACAGCGCGCGCTGCCGGCTCGACATCGTGAACGCGGACGGGCCCGCCATCACCATCACGCCGCCGGCCAGCGCCATCGAGCACTCGCCGCCTCGCAGCGCCTGCACGGCCAGGTGCAGGGCGGTCAGCGAGGAGGAGCACGCCGTGTCGACGGTGACCGACGGACCTTGCAGGCCGAAGGTGTAGGAGAGCCGCCCGGAGATCACGCTGGCCGCGTTGCCGCTGGGAATGTAGCCCTCGACGCCGTCGGGCACCTTGAGCGGGCGCCCGGTGTAGTCCTGGTAGCCGGAGCCGACGAACACGCCGGTGGCGGTGGAGCGTACGGAGTGGGGGGCGATCCCGGCGCGTTCGAAGACCTCCCAGGCGGTCTCCAGCAGCAGGCGCTGCTGGGGGTCCATGGCGACGGCCTCGCGCGGGCTGATCCCGAAGACGGCGGGGTCGAACTCGTCCGCGTCGTGCAGGAATCCGCCGTGGGTGGTGTAGCTGGTGCCGGGGTGGTCCGGGTCAGGGTGGTAGAGCGCCTCGACGTCCCAGCCGCGGTTGCCGGGGAAGCGGGTGATCGCGTCGCGGCCGGAGGCGACCAGCTCCCACAGGTCCTCGGGTGAGCGCACGCCGCCGGGGTAGCGGCAGGCCATCCCGACGATGGCGATCGGCTCGTCCGGCGCCGCGGCGGCGTCCGCCGGGGCCGTGGCCTGCGCGTCCTGCCCGCCGGTGAGTTCGGTCAGCAGGTGGGCGGCGAGGTCCGCGGCCGTCGGGTGGTCGAAGACGAGGGTCGTGGGCAGGGCGAGACCGGTCGCCTCGTTGATCCGGTTGCGGAGTTCCACCGCGGTCAGGGAGTCGAAGCCGAGGTCCCGGAAGGGCCGGTCGGCCTCGACGGCGCCCGCTGTGCGGTGGCCGAGGACGGCGGCGGCGTGCGTGCGCACGAGGTCCACGAGGGTGCGTGCGCGGTCGTCGTGCGTCAGTCCGGCCAGGCTCGCGGCGAGCGCCCCAAAGCCGCGGTCCGCCTCGGGGACCTCCTCCTCGGCGAACGTGGCGCGCACTGCGGGGAGGTCGCCGAGCAGCGGGCTGGGGCGGCCGAGGGTGAACGGCACGATGAAGCGCGACCAGTCCACGTCGGCCACGGTCACCGCGGTCTCGTCGCGGTCGAGGGCGTGCTGCAGGGCGGTGACCGCCGCTGCGGGGGGCATCGCGCACAGGCCGCGGCGGCGCAGCCGCTCCTCGTCGTCCCCGTCCTCGACCATGCCGCCGCCGGCCCAGGGGCCCCAGGAGACGGCGGTCGCGGTGCGGCCGCGGTCGCGGCGCAGCCGGGCGAGCCCGTCCAGGAAGGCGTTGCCGGCCGCGTAGGCGGCCTGGCCGCCGCTGCCCCAGACGCCGGAGATGGAGGAGAAGAGGACGAAGGCGTCGAGCTCCTGATCGCCCAGCAGCTCGTCGAGGTGGGCTGCTCCGCCGGCCTTCGCGGCGAGCGCGGCGGCGAAGGCGGCCGGGCCGGTGGTGTCCACCATGCCGGCGTCGGCCACACCGGCGGTGTGGAAGACGGCGGTGACGGGGTGCTCGGCGAGCAGGGCCGCCACGGCGTCGCGGTCGGCCACGTCGCACGCGGCGAGCGTGACGCGGGCGCCGAGGGCCTCCAGTTCGGCCCGCAGGGCGCCCGCGCCCGGGGCGTCCGCGCCGCGGCGGCCGGCGAGGACGAGGTGCTCGGCGCCGCCGCGTGCGAGCCAGCGGGCCACGTGGCCGCCCAGCGCGCCCGTGCCACCGGTGACCAGGACGGTGCCCCGGGGGCGCCAGTGGCGGCCGGCCGGGCGGGCGGGGGCGTGGGCGAGGCGCCGGGCGAAGAGGCCGGAGGCGCGGACGGCGAGCTGGTCCTCCTCCCACCGGTCCGTCAGCGCCCGTGCCAGCACGCCGGCGAGGCGTGCGGCGGCCTGGTCGTCGACGGTCTCCGGCAGGTCGATCAGACCGCCCCAGCGCCGGGGCAGCTCCAGGGCGGCCGTGCGGCCCATGCCCCAGACCTGGGCGTGCCGGGCGTCGCGCACGGTGTCGGAGCCGCTCACGGCCACGGCGCCCGAGGTCAGGCACCACAGCGGGGCGTCGGTGCCCGCGTCGCCGAGGGCCTGGACGAGAAGCAGGGTGGGCAGCACGGGGTCGCCGGTGACGAGCAGGGACAGCACGCCGTCGACCGGTCCGAGCCCGGCGATTTCCCCGGCCAGCCCGGCGCGGTCGCTGCCGGCACCGACGACCAGGGTCTTCAGGACGGCGCCGCGGTCGGTGAGCGCGGTGCGGACCGCGGCGATCTGCTCGTTCTCCTGCTCCGGCACGGCCAGCAGCCAGGTGCCGCCGGGGCCGGAAGGAGCGGTCTCGCCGAGGCGCTTCCACGTCTCGCGGTAGCGCCAGGTCTCGGTGGCGGACTGCTCCTTGCGCTGCCGCCGCCACGACGACAGCCGCGGCAGCACGTCGCCGAACGCGTCGTCGGGGGCGACGTCCAGGGTCGCGGCGAGGGCCTGCAGGTCCTCGCGCTCCACGGTCTCCCAGAACTCCGCGTCCGCCGGGTCCACCGCCGCCTCGGCGGCG